>NZ_JBHWVM010000173.1:0-6118 GCF_042736805.1 Streptomyces sp. NPDC060031 | reverse complement strand
CCAGGGCGCTGCGCGCCCTGGACTGAACCGCCTCGCTGCGCTCGGCGGGCCGGCCTTCGGCCGGTGCGCCTGCGCTTCGCTTAGGCGAGGGGTCCCGCTTCGCGGGACCCGAGCCGGTCCGCTTCGCTCCCCGGCTGTCATGGTTCGCTTCGCTTCCCATGATAAGGACAGGGTCGCTTCGCTCCCCTGGGAAACGTCCGCTGAGCGGCCGTCAGGGCCGGTCCGCTTCGCTCCCCGACCCTGCGAGCCCGCTACGCGGGCGGGCCAGCAAAGAGAGGGGGCGTGGGGCTGCGTCCGTTGTCAGGCTGGCTGCCCAGGCGCTGAATCAAGGCCGCTGGGAGAGCATCGCCCGGTCTCGCCTTGTATGCTTCATTCTTTGCATGGATAGTTTCAGGATTAGGCTGCGGGCGCCGATCCACTGACCGGCGAAACATAAGTGCGCAGTCCCAGTGAGGGCCCGGAGGAGCGGGTGCTGGCGCCCCTCCGGACTCGCTGTGGGGCGGATCGCTAGTGCAGGTGCAGCCAGGACGCTTCCTCGAAGCGGTCGTCGGTAGCCGGAAGCGGCTCACCCGTCTCTGGATCGAAGGCGTACGCGAGGCGGAGTGCATCGACCGTGAGCGGGGTGAGCGTGTCGGCCGCGAGCTTCCATGCCCGCACGCGGCTCGTGCCGTCGTCCTCATGGGTGCGCAGCACAATCCCGCAGACCTCGCTGTCCAGGGCGGGCGACATGGTTGTGACGGCGTCGGTCAGTTGGTTACCGAGGTGGGTCCGGTGCCCCCTGTTGTGGAAGGGGATTTGGGCCCAGGCGGCGCCTCCGCTCGCCGTGATGCTGTGGCAGCCGTCTCCGGCCGCGTCGAAGAGGGCGTAAAGCAGCCTCTCGGCTCGCTGGGCGAGCGGGGTGTCGGCGGTTTCCATGGGGGGCCTTTCGTTGGGTTCTTCGGGTGCGGCGGGGGTGCTACTCCCCCGCCGCTGTTGGAGTGGGGCTCAGTCCTGGGGCAGGAGCGTCGCCCCCGCCCCGGTGTGCTGCCTGGTGAGTGGGGGTCAGACGGTCATGAGGCGGAAGGCGTGTTCCATCACGCCGTCGGCGGTTCCGCTGATCACGCGCTCGGCGCGGGCAGCGTCCTTCAGGTCCGGGCTGGCGCCGCGCGCCGGGGCGCCGTGGTTGGCGTACTCGGTGATCGCGTTGTATCCAGCCCAGGCCGTGCCCCGGATGCTGGCCTGGGTTTCCGCCTCCTCGAACAGCTTCCGGATGGTCGTCCACCGGGTCTCGCGGTTCGTCTTCTTGCGGGCGCTGTCGGGGCCGGCCATCGGCCACAGTTCATCCACGATCGTGCGCAGCTTGGGGGTGGTCATTTCGGCGTTGAGCATGCGGTGTGCCGCCTTCTCGAACTCCTCGGCGTACTTGAACGTGAGCCCCAGGGCCTGGCGGGCCTCGGCGATGCGGCCGCGTGCTCCGGAGGTGTGGCGGACGGTGTAGCTGCTCCGCGCCTGCCGGAACCCGGCGCGCAGGGTGTTCGCGCACACGGCGCGGATGGGGGTGGTGCAGACCCGGAACGCGCTGCTGCCGTCGTGGGAGTTGGACGCGACGATGTACAGCTGGACTTCGTCAGTCCCCCCGATGGCCATGGACTGAGGCAGCTTCATGGTCAGAAAGACCTGTCGGCCTCCACGCAGCGACCCGGCAGTTTCGAAGATCGCCCCGGACTCGTCCACGAGGTGGTTGAGGAACTCGGCGTGTTCCTCGTTCTGGACCGGGGTGTAGTCGGTGCCGACCACACCGAGGGTCTCGGGGCGGCCGGTCTTGGGGTGGGTGCGCACGCTCGCCCGGTGGGCGGGCACCTCCAACATGGTCGCGCCGTCCTCAGTCAGCTCGGTAGCAGTCAGACCGACGAGCCGGACGTTCCAGTCGTTCAGGGCCGCCAAGCGCATGGCGTCCTCGGCGGTCATGGCGCCGGTGGTAACGGTGCCCAGGCGGTGCCAGGCGCTCGTGTTGGCGCTGACGAACGCGGCCGTGCCGTCGCTGAACTGCTCGATCTCATGTGCCACGGAAGTCTCTCCTTCTCGGATGTTCTACGGGTGCGGCGGGGGTGCCACTCCCCCGCCGCATAGGGTTGGGGTCAGTCTTTGAGGGGGCCCGGGGGCCGGTGCCGGGAAGGGCGGCTCAGACGAGTTCGGGGGCGTCCACGTAGACCGCGCCCGGCTCGGGACCGGTCAGTCGTCCTGCCTCGTCGAAGCAGTAGGCGTTGAACGACTGCGCGCCGGTGCAGGGACGCGCAACCAGGTCACGTACCCTCCACACCCTTACGGCTCTGGTG
Organism: Streptomyces sp. NPDC060031; assembly: GCF_042736805.1. NCBI lineage: Bacteria > Bacillati > Actinomycetota > Actinomycetes > Kitasatosporales > Streptomycetaceae > Streptomyces > Streptomyces sp. NPDC060031. Next base: position 3,803 of record NZ_JBHWVM010000173.1, on the reverse strand, counting down.
CCGTCCGCCTGCGGGGTACGCAGCACCACAACTGCCATTCCGCCGTTGATGGCAGTGCCGAACAACAGGCTTGCGACACGGTGCAGGTCGTGGCACTCGCTGTTGTCGTCGAACACCGGCCCCTCCAGGTCACAGGAGTGCTGGGCCGTGCGATCGCCGGAGAGATAGACGACGGACAGGTCGTGTGTCCCCTCGCCTGCCGCGCGGGCGAGAGCATGCAGCAGCGCAGACATGCGCTTGAGGTCCAAGGCAGATTTGGGTTCCATCAGCGTTCACGCTCCTCGGCGTGGCCGGGTACGGCTCCGCTGTACCCGGCGAGAGTTCCGGGCGGCTCAGGAGGCGGCCAGCACCTGACGGTCAAGGGTCCGTGCGCTGGCGTGGGCCAACAGACGGTCGATCAGCACGATGACCTGTTCGAAGCTCAAGCCCTCGGCCCCGTCCTTCGATGCCTGGCCCGTGAACAGCGCACGGCCCTCGACCGTGCGCGGACGCCGGTACAGCGACAGCAGGTTCTCCACGGGGGTGTTACGGGCCTGCACGCACTGCGCGGCGTAGTGGTCGGTCCACAAGACCAGGGAATCCGTGAGGCTCGCGCACGCGACGGAATCCGCGCCCAGGGCGCGCTGGGGGGTCATCACGGGATACCAGCCCAAGACATGGAATCCGCCCGCAGGCGACACCTCCACGGCAAAGCGATCCGGTCGTACAGAAGACATGGTTCTCCCTTGGATTGGGGGAAGTTCTTCGGTCATCGGTAGGGCCTTGCCACGGGACCCTCACCGACAAGAAAAGTCTATCGCAACTAAAGTGATCCCGGCGGCTCTGAGGCATGCCGAAAGAGTGAAGTAATTGCAGGTCAAAGGCGGTTTCTGCCCGGTGGGGGCGGGCATTGCGGGGCCGGTACCGCCCGCACCCTCGACGCGCAGCGGCGAGGGCAAGGGATACGGCAGCGCGAAGCGAGGACGCTGCGCGAGCGAAGCGAGCCCAGCGGCCGGCTGCCGTATCCCGCAGCGCGTGAGAGCGCGCAGCGCTCGGTCCGGGCGCAGCGAAGCGGAGCCCGGCACGCGGGGTTGGGGCGGCGCAGCGCAGCGGAGCCGCCCCAACCCGGGCGGCACCGGACCCGCAACGCCCGCCCCCACCGGGCAGAAAAAGGCCCCAGCCCTACCTATGCTGCGCGAGGAAAGCGCCCCAGGCCCGTGAAGGCGTCAACCGGCTCTCATGGAGTGCGGGAAAGGGCAGATGAAGCCGGCGGTTCAGCTCGCTGGGTGTGCTTTCTGGGCGGCCTCAACAGCCGCCCGGCGGACAACTGCAGGGAAGCCGAGAAGTATGGCGGCCTGTTCGGCGTTGAGCTCTGGGTTGTCCTGCATTCGCTGCGCGATCCGTGCGGCTCTGGCCTGCCGGAGGTGCTTCTGCGCGGCGGTGAAGGCGATTCCCAAGACGTCCACGGCGTGGGCTGCCGTCACGGCCGGGTCAGCGTCGAGGAGCTCGCCGATGCGACCGGGCAGCTGATCGCGGGGCACCATGTCCCCCGATCCGGTCGGCCGACCCAGGGGGCTCGAGGGGCCGCGGGCGGCCATGAACTGCTGCACTACGCCGCGGGGCCAGTGCTCGACACCGTGTACGTCAACGGCATGCGGCGTGAGCCGCGGGTCCTTCTTGTAGCTGTCCCAACTCCGCGGCTGGACCCCCAGCAGTGCGGCCGCCTCGCGCCGGTCCAGGAGATCGCCGTCGGAATCGTGGTCCGGCAGGGCCGACAATGGCCTACCCGTCAGGTGAGCGTCGATCTGATCCCGGTCCCACAACAGGACCCGCGATCCCTTGGAGCCGATCGGGGCGGGAAAGCCCTCCGCGGTGTACGGCTTAACGGTCTGGAACGTGGCCCAGTTCATACCCATGAGCTGAGCGACATCGCGTCGGCCAACCGTGAACGCCATGCGCCCAGCTCTGATCACGACACACCTTTCTCAGGTCACGCCTCGCGGCCCATGGCCGGCTTCCGGGAGCGATGCTGCACTCGGGCATCCCCGACCGACTGCTACACGAAAACGGTACAGGACTAAGAATGTGCCAGCTGCTCGCACAGGCTGGGCAACGTCGCTATGCTCGCGTCGATGACGCTCCCGGGTTTCCTGTGGATGTGTTCTTCGGTCGGCCGGCGCCCTTGCCACCCGCTCACGCGGAAGTGGGCGCCGGCCACATCTCGTGGCACCCCCCGCAAGTGGCGAAGGCGGTGTCGACATAGCGGATCGTCCAGAGCACCACACCGTTCAGGAGCAGATCGGGCGCGCCGAGCTGACCCTCCTCAGCTCGGCCCCACGCCGGCCTCCGGGTGGGAGGCCGCCTCATGCCCGTGCTGTTCCCACCGGACCGGGCTGGAACACGGATTCACGAAAAGGCGAAGATGAGAAGGTAGGCGAGGCACGCCGACGACAACACGGCGTGAAAGGGGGGAGGGTGTGATGGCCGGCCGGCAGCAGCGTGAGGTGGTCGTGGTCGATCCCGCCTGCCCCGACGACGTCGCCGCGTTCATCCGCCCGTACGCGTGGCAGTACGACCTCGAAGGCCCCCGGCCCCGTTCTGGTCGCCGGGCCTTTGGTCAGCACGGCTGGCCGCGACCGGCGCGGGCGCAGGCACGCTGTGGTGGGCCACCGCCGACCTCCTCGAAGCCGCCCACGGACCCGTCGGCTTCGCCTACAGCAGCCTGTCCGGGCTGACCGCCATCGCCGCGACCGCCGCCACCGGCGCCGTGATCCACACCGGGTACCGGCTCGTGCGCCTCCTGCCCGACGCCCGCCTCTACCCCCGAGCCCGCGGCCGCCACATCGCCGCCCACACCCTCTCCCCCACCGGCAGGACGCTCCTGGAACGGGCCCAACATGCCGTCGACACCGTCCTCGGCAGCGCTATGCACACGGCGGACCTGATCGACCGGCAGGCGAACACAGTGCGGCTGCCCGCCGAGCTGTGGGACATCGCCACCGCACTCGCCCAACACCACGGCCTCACCAGCGTGCGGGACGCCGGCGGCGAAGGCGAAGACGGTGGCGCCGGTCACAACGAAGCGCTGGCCGCCATCGAACGGCGCGTGCACGCGCTGGAGGCATACACGGAGCAGACCCTGCAAGCCGACGCCCTCCACGCCCGGTGGCTGCGCCAGCAGGCCGTATTGGAGCCCGGGCCCGGCCCCCGCGAAGTCCTCGCCCGCACCCCGGCCCACGAGCTGGCCACCGCCGACACGGACACCATGACCAGCCAGGCCCACGCGCTCACCCGCGCACCTTCACACCCAGCTCGACACCGAAACCTGACCGGCCCCGCCGCACGCCCTAGGCAGGTGATTCACGTTCTCGCGAACAAGGCCTACCCCGAGTTCAAGAGCTACGCGCAGCGCCAGGCCCCGCTCAGGCCTGCATCCCGCAAAGCCCAGACCACCCCAACCCTCAACCCACACACAGAAGAAAGTCCGCACACTCACCAGCAGAAATCCGGGGCCTGACCAGGCACAACGCAAACATGCTGCCGATACGCCTTCCCCCCATACCTCCCCTCATACTTCCACCCATATCCCCCCTGATCCTTTCCCCCATATTTCCCCCCATGCGCACACCCCGCTGCTCTCAACCCCGACGGTGACCGCCCCCGTCCCTCCGGGCACCCCGTCCATCCAGCGCACCACGGAGCGGAAAACGGCTCACGTGGAGTGCCAGGGGGAGTGTCTAATAAACGGCGGATCTGTTGATCATGGAGACGCCAAGTGAGTGAGATGACGATCGAGCACGAGTCCGTGGCTGAGCCGGTGGGTG
>NZ_JBHWVM010000172.1:0-6155 GCF_042736805.1 Streptomyces sp. NPDC060031 | reverse complement strand
ACCTGGACAAGAAGGGCGCCAAGCTCCTGTTCCAGATTTTCACCGAGCGCGAGGAATGCAAGGCGACCGCCGTGGCTACAAACTCCCCGTTCGCCGAGTGGGACAAGACCTTCGGCGACCCGCGTCTCTGCGCGGCCATCGCCGACCGGATCACCTTCCGCTGCACCCTCATCCAGACTGGCACCGAGTCCTACCGCTTCCGCATCACCGAAGCAGAACGACGCAGCTGAACGGGCCGTTCGACCGGTCAGTCCCGGCGGGAAAGAGGGGTCCGCAGTTCCACGCGAAGCCGGATCGAAGTGTCGATGGGCAGCCCGAGGCTGGCGAGCCGCAGATCCTTCGAGTAGGTCGCGATGAGGTCGAGATCCCGCAGCTGGCGTTGGAGCTCTGCAATGGTTGCCTCGTCGAGGTCGGGTAGGTCCTCATCCTGCTCGGCGAGGTACTCAAGGTGCTCGTCCACAGCGTCCACGGCCCGGCGGCTGGCCCAGACCGCGAAGTCACGGCACTCGAACAGGTAGGCGTGCGCGGCATAAAGCGTCGCGGCGGCCGCGTTGTCGTCCGCATCCTCGGGGCCATCCTGCCCATCGTTGTGGCAGTACTCGCTGAGCATGTACTCGGCCACACCCCGTTTCACGGCTGTGAAGGCGGTCGAGTCCCCGAGGGAGCCCTCCCACAAGGAATTCAGCAGGGGCCGCAGGCTCATCGTGAACGGTGCCCGTTCCTCCTCGGGCAGTGCTTCGTGCCAGCTCATGAGCCGTTCAGCGGTGCCGGCGGCGAAGACTCCGCGCTCACTCGGCGACATGGCCGTCAGGCGCTGCTCCACCGACGCCGACAACTCCTGCCACGTGTTCAAACCGAGCCACCCCCGAGTCGAGATACCGGCGAGCTCACGCCCGCCTCGGGGATCATCGCACCCACCCCTGACAACGCTGGAAGGGGCCGTCCACCAATCCCGCGAGCGCAACAAAGGGGCGGGCCCGTCCGCACCGCGCCTGTCAGGGACAAGGACCGGCAGGGCCCAGAGCACCAAACTACGGGCCTACGTCCATCCGCTGCCGCAGACACTCCCGACCCGACGTCACTCGATCAGGGTGGCTCTCATTCCCGCCGCCGATCATGGACCTACACCGTTGTCCATCTCCTGCACGGATGGATCAAGGCGGCTCTCGAAACCACCGCCCACGTGGCTCTCGTTCACCCCGCCGAAAACAGGCGCCCCCTCTACCCCGGAACCCGTGGTGTCCTCCCTCCGGGCTCAGTTACCCGAAGGTCGCTTGGTGCCTCTCAGCACCGGGTCCTGTGACCGCTGTCCACGGACAGCGGGCCATCCGGGTGAGCGGACTTTCCAGGTCCCTTTGGACGGACAGTTGATCTCCCTGCCCGGTATGACTTTTCGTCGCTCGGATGGGCCTCGTGCGAGCGTTGCTGAAGGGGGACGGGCCCTCCACCTCGGCACCGTCTTCGTTGTCTTCTTTGGCTGGCCCGCTGACTGGGGCTGAGGGTCGGGGGTCTACTGTTCCCTCGACGTGGGAGAACGAGCCTATTGGGGGGTCTGTGGGCGTGAGAGTGCATCCACTGCTGCGGCTGCTGGGCAATGTCGCACTTGGGATGACGCAAGTAGTTGGCGTCATCGTGATAGTGCCCCTCGTCGATGGAGTATGGCGCTGGCTGTTCGTCGCGGCCGCGCTGCTTGGCCTGCTCGGGTCCTATAGGGGCGGCCAATTGGCGTTTCGGGCGATGCGGGCTTCTGCTTCGGCGAACAGCGAGGCAACGTAGATCCAGGTGACGTGGTTGCCCCGCCCCCGGCGGGGGCAACCACCCAGAGGGGTGACGGTGTCCCAGCAGCCCCCGTCAGGCTGCTGACGCGGGATTCCGGAGCGCGGGCGCCAGCAGGCCAGGATCAGCCCGGCTGGTTCAGCGGGATGACGCCCTGGCCGGTGGTGGCTTGGGTCAGCCGGAGGCTGGAGCCTTCGGTGAGGACAATGTGGGCATGGTGCAGGAGCCGGTCGACGGCGGCGGTGGCCAGGGTCTTGGGCATGATCGAATCGAATCCTGAGGGATGCAGGTTCGAGGTGACGATCACGGACTGGCGTTCGTAGGCGGTGTCGATGACGCGGTAGAACGCCTCGGCGGCGGCCTGCCCGGAGGGCAGCATGCCGATGTCGTCGATGATGATGAGCTCGCATCGGGTGATCTTCGCGACGGCCTTGGAGACGGTGTTGTCGACGGTCGCCCGCCCCAGGTGGGCGGTGAGCGATTCGAGGGTGAACTGTCAGGCGGTCGATGACCTGGCGCGGGCCACAGAGGAGGCCTTTCGGTCACACCCGGACGCGGCGATCATGCTGAGCTTCCCCGGGATTGGCCCCCAGGTCGGTGCCCTCATCCTGGGCGAGATCGGCGACGACAGGACCCGGTTCGCCACGGCCGGAGGGCTGAAGGCGTACGCCGGATCCGCCCCGATCACGCGGGCCTCGGGCAAACGCCGCTACGTCGGACGCCGGTTCGTCAAGAACAACCGGCTCAACCACGTCGGCCACCTGTGGGCCTTCGCCTCCCTCAGCGGTTCCGCCGGCGCGGACGCCCACTACCGGCGCCGCCGGGCAGGAGGGGACTGGCACATGCAGGCTCTGCGACACCTCTTCAACCGGATGCTCGGCCAGCTCCACCACTGCCTCCTGGCACGCGTCCCCTTCGATGAAGCGGGCGGGTTTCCCCCTCCTGCTGCAGCAGGGTGATCGCTGAGGCATCGGCCCATGACAGGCTGTCCCTTCTGAGCACGGAGGGGGAGCCATGGCAGAGGTCGGTGGATGGATCTGGGAGCGCAACCTGCGGTCGTTCCTGGAGTTGCTGTCGCACTACGTGGGCTACGGGTTCGATGCCACCGACTGGGAGACGGTGGCCCTGGCGGTCGAGGCGACCGACGACGAGCGGACCGACGGCTGGTACTCGTATCCCTTGGTCGGCGAGCATCGACAGGTCGAGGTTCGGCTTGCCCGCGCGGTTGGCGGCGATGAGCTCATGGTGGCCGTGAAGGGAGCTCTGACGCCCGAACTGGAAGTCCGGGCGGACACCCTGCTGGCCGCCTTTGCAGCCGGCTGACCAAGGTCAACTTGGCTCGCTAGCTGCATGAGGTGTCTTCAACCGGATGCTCGGCCAGCTCCACCACTGCCTCCTGGCACGCGTCCCATTCGATGAAGCAATCGCCTTCCCCCCACAGCCCCAGGCAGCAGCGACAGCTCTCGGAGCGCTGAAAGTCGCGACGGCTGATCAGATTCAGCGGATCGGCGCTCCGCACCTGTCCTACCGGCACATCGACAAGAAGACGCTGTCCGAGCAGAAGACCGCCCGGACCGCGGCGCACACCGGCGCGCTCTCCGACATGCGCAAGCACGGCCTGTCCGAGACCGGCGGCTCCACCACGGCGGGGGAGAGGCTGCGGAACCTGACCCTCAAGGGCCTGGAAGCCGCCTCCCACGAGCTGCGGCGCCCGGTGACGGAGGGATGGGCTCCACTGCCCGTGGCGCGGGCTCCAGCGGCGGCTCCCACCCGCTGGCCGTCAACGAGACCGTGATCGCGATGCTGCGCCCGAAGCCGGACATGGCCAAGCTCGCCGAGGACCCGCCCGAAGTGCGGGCAGCGGCCCAAGCCGCCGTCGACGCACCCGCCGGTGTGGGCACGATCGCCTCGTACTGGACCGAGGTCCCGCTGCCCGCCACCGGCACCTGGAACGCACCCGGCAACGGCGGCGCCCAGGCCGACATCGTTCTCACCGCCCCGCAGGACAGGATGCCGCTGCTGTTCATCGAGGTCGACAACTGCCACGAGACGGCGGAGGAGCTCGCTCTCAAGCTGGAGAAGTACGCCCGGTTCTTCCGGCGGAAGGTGAGGGACACCGACGGCAAGGAGCGCCCGATGTGGCGCACCCGCTGGACGGCTCCGGCCACCTGGTCCGGCGATGCGGTGCACCCGCCCGTGCTGCTGGTGTTCAACCGCGTCGGCGACCGCAATCCCAACCGGACCATCCCGCGGCTGATCGAACTCACCCGGCACCTGTGGGAGGGCGAGCGGCAGAGGGGCGGATTCCATGACTACGACGGGAGGATCCCGATCATCGCCACCGGTCTGACGAAGCTGCGGGAGCACGGACCGCACGGCCCGGTGTTCCTCCGCTTCGGCCGCGACCACATGGAGCCCCTGTGGGCAGCGGTGGGCAATCCTCGGCGTGAGGCAGCCGAAGCCCGGGCCCGGGACGAGACCAGGCGTGCCCAGGAGGAGTACCGGGCAAAGCTGCGGCGGGCGGCCTCGGAGCAGGCGACGAAGAAGGCCGCCGAGCGTGAGGCCCATCGGCCCGTCTGCGCCGGCTGCGGGGCGTAGTTCACCGACGAACGCTGGGAGGCGGCCAGCGCGACGGACTGGGGAGTCCCCAAGGACACCCACCCGCACCTGTGCGACGGCTGCAAGCAACGGGCCGTCGCCACTGAAGGCCAAGCGGCCGGCAAGCAGGAGCAGCCTGAGCCGGTGAGCCGTGGGGCAGATCCGCACGACTTCCAGCGTTGGACCCGCCGCCCTGTCTGTACCGAGTGCGGTGCCACGTTCACCGACGAACGGTGGAAGGCGGTCGAGCGCGTCGGCTGGGGCGTCCTCACCCCAGAGGCCAACCCGACCTTGTGTGAGGACTGCGACCAGCGGTACGAGGCCCGCATACGCGACGCCTGGTGGGACCGGCACCCTCAGCAGGAGCAGGAGCAGGCCCTGCCCGAGCAGAAGGCCGGCGGATGGCTCTCCCGCTTCCGCCCCGGGCAAGCCCGCTGATGTCCTTGGTCCCGCCCGTGAGTAGTTCGCCACCGTGATCCGGGCGCGGGGCTATGGCTGACGGGGGGTCCCGTTTCGGGTCCTCTTCGGAGTCCCGTTCCGAGTCCCCTTTGAGGTCGCGTTTCGCGTCCCGTTTCGGGTCCTGTTCCATTCACGCCGAGGAACACCAAACAGGCAGCTCACACGCCCAAGGAAGGGGCGCAGGCACGCGACTGCTTCCTGTGGAGGGGTCCTGGGAAGTCCGTACCCGTACCGACGTCCGCTGCGGTCACCTCGCGGCGCTGGAGCGCCTCCCCGTCTGGCCAGCGGCCAGGACGAGAAGCGACACACGCGACGGGCCGCACGGAAGACTCCGTGCGGCCCGTCGACGTGCGGCAGGTTCGACACCGGCGCCGAGCTCGCGCCGCGCGCCCAGTTTGCGGGCGAACGCCTGCCGCCCGCCCCGTCCGCCACCGTCAAACTGCCACTCCGCACGAACGGCCGACGCACCCTCAGCACCGAGCCCGCCAGACGGCAACCAGACGCGGACGGTTCCTCTCGCGTGCACGGGTGTGCACGGGCACCCGTAGTGGTACAAGGTCAACTGGCGTTGTTTGGAGCGGACATCGGGGGATCATGGAGTCTCTGAGCGTGCAGCGGAATCATCACGACCACCTCCATCGATGGCTCCAAGCGTGGGCGCGGGAGGAGGCGGGCACGGGGGAGGAGCAACGCCGCCAGGCGGAGGAACGCGGGCGGGCAAAAGAGCGAGCGCGGGCGCACCCGGATTGGCCGCATACAAGCATCGGCAGCGTCCAGGGAAGCGCGTTTTCGTTGAGTGCAGAGCTGTTGACGGTCGTCACGTTGACCCCTTTCGTCTCCGCCGTTGCCGCCGTGCTCGGGACGAAGGTTGGTGAGGGGATCGACGCGGCCCTCGGCAGAGTGCTGCAAAAGGTGCCACGGATGGCAATCCTGTTGAGCCGGAGCCCCGGTGTCGATGCCCCCGCCGAACTGCCCACCACGCCGAGTGCAGTCACCCTTTCCTACCAGCAGGGCCCGAAGATCCACATCACGTCGACCACGCCTAGCGAGGCGTTGACCATCCTTCCGACGATGGACTACTCCGGCCTGACCGACCTTCGTGGCCGCTTTCAGATCGTCCGGTGGATTGAGGGCAGGTGGCATGCCTTGACCATTGAGGGTGAGGAGGTCGTCGACCTTGTGTGGGACGTTGAAGCCCGCCTGTGGGCGCCATACGCAGACAGCACTGCCTAGGTGTATTGCCCTGTGAGGTTGGGGACGCGGCTGGCGGGTGGTTTGCCTGCGAGCGCGGTGTGTCCGCGGTGGTGATTGTAGAAGTGCAG
>NZ_JBHWVM010000171.1:0-6316 GCF_042736805.1 Streptomyces sp. NPDC060031 | reverse complement strand
CTCCGCCCCCAGACCCCCGCGCCTCGAACGCCGACGAGGCTGAATTCAGCCCCGCCGGCGTTCGAGGCCCGGGGTCCGGGGCCGGAGCCCCGGGAGGCGGCGCCTCAGGCGGACTCGGCGGCTCACCACCCCGCGGGGTCCGCGGTGGCCACCGCGAAGACCGAGCCGTCCGGGGCCGACGCGAAGACACGGCCGGGCGCGGCCACCGGCGCCGGCAGGGTCGCCGCGAAGGTGTCCCGGCCCCCGCCCATCCGCGGCTTCGTCTGCCCGGCCAGCCGACCCGCGGCCGCGTCGACGGCCAGCAGCCTGCCGTCCGCCGCCGCCAGGTACACCCGCCCGTCGGCGAACACCGGCCGGGAGGCCACCGACACGCCCGTCTCCAGCCGCCACTCCTCCTTGGCCGGGCCCACCGCCGCCAGCGCGCCCGTCGTACCGAACACGTACGTCACCCCGTCCGGGCCGACCGTCGCCTCGGCCTCGTACAGCGGCGCCGACAGCCGCACCCGCTCCGCCGCGTGCGTCGCCAGGTCCACCCGCACGACCGCGCCGCTGCGCGCGTCCGCGTCCCGGTCCAGCAGGAACACCGCGCCGCGCGCGACCCCCACCGGCCGCAGCCGGCCCGCCGGCCGGGCCTGCCAGCGCACCGACCCGCTCACCGGGTCCACCGCCGAGAGCTGCGTGGCCCTGCCGCCCGCCTCGGGGGTCGCCACGTACACCGTCGCCGGCTGCCCCGGCTCCTGCGGCCCGCCCCACCACACCGAGCCGACCCCGCCGAGCTGCTTCGTCCAGCGCACCGCCCCGCTCGCCGCGTCCAGCGCGGTGACGTCCCCGTCCGGCCCCGCGACCAGCGCCTGACCTCCGGCCGGCACCACGTGCGCGCCCCGCGGCAGGCCGTGGTGCCAGCGCTCGGTGCCCGTCGCCGGGTCGAGCGCCTGGAGCAGCTCGCTGCCCGGAGCCACCGCGAGGACCAGCCCGCCCGCGCCGAGGGGAGCGCCGTCGGCCGCCGGGCGCGAGGCCGGCGCGGAGGCCCGTACGGACCACAGCACCGAGCCGTCCGCCGGGTCGAGCCGGGCCGCGGTCAGCCCCGGCCCGGCGCAGTACAGCGCCGCGGCCTCCCAGGAGCAGGCCGCGTTCCGCTCGCCCAGGGACGCCGCCCAGGGTGCGAAGGGCTTCGGGCCGGGCCCGGGCAGCTCCCGCGTGGTGACCGGCCCCGTCGGCCCGTCCCCCGACGCGGACCAGACGTACCCGCCGACCGTCCCGGCCGTGAGCAGCAGCCCGAGGCCCGCGGCCAGCGCCACCCGGGTCCGCCGCGGCCGCCGCGCGGCCGATGCCGCCGCGGCGAGCCGGGCCCGCAGGTGCGTCACCTCGTCGCGGCCCGGGTCCGCGCCGCCCCCCGGCCGCCTCGGCCGGGGGATGAAGGCCTGGGTGTCCTCGCCGGTCGGGTACGCGAGTGCCCGCATTTCCCCGATCAGCGCGTCGGCCGTGGGCCGCCCGGCCGGGTCCTTCGCCAGGCAGCGGGCGACGAGCGGCGCGAGCTTCGGCGGCAGCCCCGTCAGATCGGGCTCGCCGTGCACCACCTGGTACGCCACGAGGTAGTGGCTGTCGGAGTCGAAGGGCCCCCGCCCGGTCGCCGCGTGCACCAGCACCGCGCCGAGGGCGAAGACGTCGGCGGCGGTGCCGACGTCCCGGGGCCGCTGGAACTGCTCCGGCGCCATGAACGGCGGGGTCCCGATCAGCTTCCCGGTCTCGGTCCGCAGATCGCTGTCGGCCGGCCGCGAGATGCCGAAGTCGATGACCCGCACCCCGTCCGCGGCCATCAGCACGTTGCTGGGCTTCAGGTCCCGGTGCACCACGCCCGCCCGGTGGATGTCCCGCAGCGCCTCCGCCAGCCCGGCGGCGAGCCGCGCCAGTTCGACCGGGGTGAGCACGCGCTCCCGTACGCGCTCGGCGAGCGTCGGGGCGTCGATGAACAGCGTGGCCATCCAGGGCCGCTCGGCATCGGGGTCCGCGTCCACGACGGGTGCGGTGAACGCCCCGCTCACCCGCCGGGCGGCGGTGACCTCCTGCCGGAAGCGGGCCCGGAACTCCGGGTCGACCGCGTGCTCGGGATGCACGATCTTGACGGCGAGTTTCAGCCCCGAGCCGGAGGTGGCCAGGTGGACGACGCCCATGCCCCCGGAGCCGAGTACGGACTCGAGCCGGTACTGCCCGGCGTATTCCGGAAATCCCACGTAGTCCGCGCGCAGCGAATGCACCGCTCACCACCCCCGCCGGAGCCTAGTCGATGGCCCGTAGGAATATCCAAGGTCCTGCTACCCTGCGCGAGTTGCGCAGAGTGACACCCAAAGGGGGAGTTTCCACATGTCGCTTGAGAACGATTCAAGCCAAGTACAGAGCCTTGCCGAGGCCTCCGGATTCCCGAGGTTTCCGGTCGCGCCCGGCTACCGCGTGAACGTCCGCAGCGGGCCGGGGACCAACTACTCCGTCGTCGACGTCCTGCCGCTCGGCGCGACCGTCGGGATCCGCTGCCAGTGCTCCGGCACGACCGTCTCGGGCCCGTACGGCACCACGGACATCTGGGACTGCATCGGAAACGGCCAGTTCGTCTCCGACGCGTACGTGAAGACCGGCAGTGACGGCTACGTCGCCACGCAGTGCGCCTGACTTCCGGCCCTGACTTCCGGCCCTGACCAGCCGGCCCCCGGCGGGGGATACTCGCTGGTGTGAGCGACGACCAGCGAGACCAGACCCCCGCCGAGCCGGCCCAGGCCCAGGCCTCGGCCCCCGCCCAGGCCCCGGCCGCCGCGCCTGCCTCCACCGGTCCGGAGCCGGAGCCGATCCGGTTCTTCGGCACCACCTGGGTGAACCACGACGGGGGCTACGCCCTGCGCCGTGCGGGCGTCGCCGTCGGCGCGCTGATCACCGCCTTCGCGGCGGCGCTCCTCCTGCGCCTCTCCTACGAGGGCCTGGAGATCGGCAACGTCGGCGCGTTCCTCAGCATGTCCGTGGTCATCCTCTTCGCGATCGCCAGCTCCATCGCCTTCGCCAAGACGTGGGATTCCTTCACCCGTCGCCCGGCCCCGTCCTCCGACGAGGCCGCCCTCAAGGGCCTCAAGGCGATCGGTTTCATCGGCAGCCTCATCGCGTACTTCCTGCGCTGCTTCGTCGAGGCGCCCGGCGAGAAGCTGCGGCGCGCCGAGTACGAGCGCGCGACGGTCGAGTTCGCCCGCCGCCGCAGCTCCCGCACCGGCAACCCGGCGGCCCGCCGCCCCAAGCGCAAGAAGTAAGGGCCGCGAGCCGAGGCCGGGAGCCAAGCACCGGGAGCCAAGGCTGCGTCCGTCCGGCCGATTGACGCCCCGGCACAGCCGGGAGCATTATTCATCACATGATGAATAACCGGCCCGAACGACCGGCTCCCGCCGTGCACGCGCACGGCCTCACCGTCCGCCGCGGCACCGGCCGCGCCCCCCGCACCGTCATCGACGGCATCGGATTCGACGTCCCCCGCGGCCGCATCACCGGCCTCCTCGGCCCCTCCGGCTGCGGAAAATCCACCCTCATGCGCGCCGTCGTCGGCACCCAGGCCAACGTCACCGGCACCCTCGACGTCCTCGGCCGCCCCGCCGGCCACCCCGAGCTCCGCCACCGCATCGGCTACGTCACCCAGGCGCCCTCCGTCTACGACGACCTCACGGTGCGCCAGAACCTCGACTACTTCGCCGCGATCCTCGACCCCGGCCGCGCCGCCGCCGAACGCCGCCACGCGACCGTCACCCGCGCCATCGCCGACGTCGACCTCACCGGCCACGCCACCGCACTCGCCGGCCAGCTCTCCGGCGGCCAGCGCAGCCGCGTCTCCCTCGCCGTCGCGCTCCTCGGCACCCCCGAGCTCCTCGTCCTCGACGAACCCACCGTCGGCCTCGACCCCGTCCTGCGCCGCGACCTGTGGAACCTCTTCCACGACATCGCCGCCACCCGCGGCGCCACCCTCCTCGTCTCCTCGCACGTCATGGACGAGGCCGAGCGCTGCCACGACCTCCTCCTCATGCGCGAGGGCCGGATCCTCGCCCAGGACACCCCCGACGCCCTGCGCACCCGGACCCGCTCCGCCACCGTCGAGGAGGGCTTCCTCCGCCTCGTCGACGAGGCCGACGCCGCCGCCCGCGCGCAGTCCCGTACGACCCAGGAGACCGAAGTCCGATGACGACCGCCCGCACCACCGCCACCGCGGCCCGCGTCCTGCGCCAGCTCCGCCACGACCCGCGCTCCATCGCGCTGATGCTGCTGGTCCCCGTACTGATGCTGGTCCTGCTCCGCTACGTCTTCGACGGCACCCCCCGCACCTTCGACAGCATCGGCGCCAGCCTCCTCGGCATCTTCCCGCTGATCACGATGTTCCTCATCACCTCCATCGCGACCCTGCGCGAACGCACCTCCGGCACCCTCGAACGCCTCCTCGCCATGCCGCTGGGCAAGGGCGACCTCATCGCCGGCTACGCCCTCGCCTTCGGCGCCATGGCCGTCGTCCAGTCCCTGCTCGCCACCGGCGTCGCCCTCTGGGTCCTCGGCCTCGACGTCGTCGGCTCCCCGTGGCTGCTGCTGCTCGTCGCGCTGCTCGACGCACTCCTCGGCACCGCGCTCGGCCTCTTCGTCTCGGCCTTCGCGGCCTCCGAGTTCCAGGCCGTCCAGTTCATGCCGGCGGTGATCTTCCCCCAGCTGCTGCTCTGCGGCCTCTTCGCCGCGCGCGACACCATGCAGCCGGTCCTCGAAGGGCTCTCCGACGTCCTGCCCATGTCCTACGCCGTCGACGGCATGACCCAGGTCCTCACCCACACCGACATGACCGCCGAATTCATCCGCGACGCCGTCATCGTCGCCGGCTGCGCCCTGCTCGTACTGGCCCTCGGCGCGGCCACCCTGCGCCGCCGCACTCCCTGACCGCACCGCCTGACCGCACTGCGGACACCCGCCCGCCGCCACCTGCGCGAGTGCAAGGATGAGGAGGTATCCGCAGCACGCGTGCATATAGAGAAGTTCGGCGAGGTGAATCGGGCATGACCCAGACAGTCGCAGTCCTCGGTACCGGCAAGATCGGCGAGGCCCTGCTCAGCGGGATGATCCGCGGCGGCTGGCCCGCCACCAAGCTCCTCGTCACCGCCCGCCGCCCGGAGCGCGCCGAGGAGCTGGTCGCCCGCTACGGCGTGGAGTGCGTCAGCAACGCCGAAGCCGCCAAGCGGGCCGACACCCTCATCCTCACCGTGAAGCCGCAGGACATGGGCAAGCTCCTGGAGGAGCTCGCCCCGTACGTCCCCGCCGACCGCCTGGTCATCAGCGGCGCCGCCGGCATCCCCACCTCGTTCTTCGAGGAACGCCTCGTCCCCGGGACCCCGGTCGTGCGCGTCATGACGAACACCCCCGCCCTCGTGGACGAGGCCATGTCCGTCATCTCCGCCGGCAGCCACGCCACGGCCGCGCACCTGCGGCACACCGAGGAGATCTTCGGGGGAGTCGGCAAGACCCTGCGCGTCCCCGAGTCCCAGCAGGACGCGGCCACCGCCCTCTCCGGCTCCGGGCCCGCGTACTTCTACTTCCTCGTCGAGGCGATGACCGACGCCGGCATCCTCCTGGGCCTGCCCCGCGCCCAGGCCCACGACCTCATCGTCCAGGCCGCCGTCGGCGCCGCGGTGATGCTCCGCGACAGCGGCGAGCACCCGGTGAAGCTCCGCGAGGCCGTCACCTCCCCGGCGGGCACGACGATCAACGCGATCGTCGAGCTGGAGAAGCACGGCGTACGGGCAGCCCTGATCGCCGCCCTCGAAGCCGCGCGCGACCGCAGCCGCGAGCTGGCCTCCGGCAACAGCTGACACCGTGACGACAGAGGCACCGGGGGCCCCGCGCGAGCGGGGCCCTTCTTCGTACGGGTGACGCCCGCCCATGGGTTGACACATGCTTGCGGTGTCCGTAAGGTTCTTCGAGTTGTCCGAAGTGAGCGCCGACCCCCGGTCGGTCCCCGGACAGCCATCCCGCACTACACACATTCGAACGAACGACGCACTTCGTCGTCTCGTTTTCATGCGTATTTGCGAATGAGGAATCTGCGTTCAAGGACGCGGCCGCCGATTAGGTTCGGGGGCAAGGAATCCGCTACTGTCTCACTCGCCGCAAGGGCCCAACAGCCCGAACGGCAAATCCCGTTGACTGGGAGTCAGGCCCGAAAGGTTCTGATAGAGTCGGACTCGCCGGAAAGGGAAAGCGCGAAAGCGCAGAACCTGGAAGGCGAAAAACCGCGGGACCGAGTCTGATAGAGTCGGAAACG
>NZ_JBHWVM010000170.1:0-6327 GCF_042736805.1 Streptomyces sp. NPDC060031 | reverse complement strand
TGGAAAGAGGCACTGAACCAGTTCTCACTCTTCTTCGAGGACCGGCTCAGCATCCAATGACACCAGGCGACTTACACAAGATCGCTGACACGCCCTGCTGCGGGCGGTGGCGGGGGCGGGGCCCTGCCCTTCTAGTACTTCGGTCCGATGTGCGCGTCCATGAGCGCGACGGACGCCTTGCGGGCGACGGACACGTTGAACGGGTCGCTGCCCCGGGCCAGCACCGTCCACTGGACGCCGACCTTGGTGAGCGTGTCGGTACAGAGCTTGCGGATGTCGTCCGACTTGTTGGTGAAGAAGTACCGGGGGTACTCGTAGCGCTTCTTCACGCCGCCGACCATGCGGGTGGTCCAGTTGGTGACGCGACACCCGTCGGAGTGGATGAGCCCCCGGATGAACGCCCAGGGGTGGGCGTCGACGATGTCCTGCTGCCAGTCCTCGAGGGCGATGCGCCGCTCATGCTTCTTGCCCGGTCCGTGCTGCGGGAACAGGCACGTCCAGTGGTGGCTGTAGGACTTGACCTCGACGCAGCCCTGCCTGCGGCGGCGGCTCACGCTGGGCAGGCGCATCACGAGACGCATGGCGTCCTCGGCTGCATCGACCAGGCCGGTCCACGTCGCGTCGCAGAAGACGGACAGGTGGTGTTGCTTGCGCTTCGAGATGATGTGGCCGTCGCCGAGGTAGAGGCCCAGCAGGTATGCGTACGCGGGTTGGTCGATTTCCCGGCCGGTGCACCTCGGGCAGTCGGTCGGCGGGGAGTAGGTCACGCCCCGGAGTCTTCGGTCCTCGTGCAACCACCACCCGACGGTTCCACGGGGGACGCCGAGATGCTCGGCCACGGCTCGGTTGGGCATGCCTCGACGTAGCAGTACGACTGCTTCTTCGCGTATCGAAGGATTGTGCTCCACATCAGGAGCTTTATCGCTGTTCGCCCGGTTGGCCGTTATTCGAAGTTTCGTTCACCGTGACGAGTGAAGATCGCCCAACACGCTTTGCGACCTTGAAAATGAAGGAGAAGTACCCCGGGTCGGATTCGAACCGACGCTGAATGGGTTTTGAATCCATCGCCTCTACCGCTGGGCTACCGGGGCCCCTTCGAAACGAAGGATACCTAAGACCCTCCGTGTCACAAACATACAGGAGCTAGGTAGGCTCGTGGGAGCTGAATCGCCTTGCAACAAGGAGCTCTCCGTGACCGCCGAGCACGAGTCGACGCCCATGCCCGACGCCGACCAGTCGCACGTTCCGCCGATGACGACGCGTGTCGTCATCGCCGAGGACGAGGCGCTCATCCGTCTCGACCTCAAGGAGATGCTCGAGGAGGAGGGGTACTCCGTCGTCGGCGAAGCCGGGGACGGGCAGAAGGCCGTCGAGCTCGCCCGTGAGCACCGGCCTGACCTGGTCATCCTCGACGTGAAGATGCCGGTCCTGGACGGCATCTCCGCCGCCGAGAAGATCGCGGAGGAGTCCATCGCCCCCGTGCTCATGCTCACCGCGTTCTCGCAGCGCGACCTGGTCGAGCGGGCGCGGGACGCCGGGGCCATGGCGTACCTCGTGAAGCCGTTCAGCAAGAGTGACGTCGTTCCGGCCATCGAGATGGCCGTGTCGCGCTTCGCGGAGCTGAAGGCGCTGGAGAAGGAGGTCGCGGACCTCTCGCTGCGGCTGGAGACGCGCAAGCTGGTCGACCGTGCCAAGAGCATCCTGCAGACGCAGTACGGGCTCTCGGAGCCGGCCGCGTTCCGGTGGATCCAGAAGTCGTCCATGGACCGTCGGATGTCCATGCAGCAGGTCGCCGAGGTGGTCATCGAGGACGCCGAGGCGAAGAAGAAGGACAGCGGCAAGTAGGCAGCGGACATGCGTGAGGCCCGCCTCCCCCCGAGGGGAGGCGGGCCTCACACGTGGGTGAGCCCTAGTCCTCGCCGAGGTACGCCTTGCGGACGTCCTCGTTGTGGAGGAGCTCCTGGCCGGTGCCGGAGAGGACGATCTTGCCGATCTCCATCACGTGGGCCGTGTCGGCCAGCGAGAGCGCGGCCTGGGCGTTCTGCTCGACGAGCAGGATCGTGGTGCCGCTCGCCTTGAGTTCGGCGATGGTGGCCATGATCTTCTGCATCATGAGCGGGGAGAGGCCCATGGAGGGCTCGTCCAGCATGAGCAGCTTGGGCTGGCACATGAGGGCGCGGCCCATGGCGAGCATCTGCTGCTCGCCGCCCGAGAGGGTGCCGGCGGCCTGCTTGCGGCGCTCTCCCAGGATGGGGAAGAGGTCGTAGGCGCGCTGGATGTCCTTCTCGATGCCTTCCTTGTCGCTGCGCAGGAAGGCGCCGAGCTGGAGGTTCTCGGCGATCGTCAGCCGGGGGAAGATGTGGCGTCCCTCGGGGGAGTGGGCCAGCTTCATGGCGACGATCTTGTGGGCGGGTACGCCGGCCAGCGGCTTGCCGTCGAAGGTGACGCTGCCGGAGGTGGGCTTGAGGAGCCCGGAGAGGGTGCGCAGGGTGGTCGTCTTGCCGGCGCCGTTGGTGCCGACGAGGCAGACGATTTCGCCCTCGTTGACTTCGAAGGAGATTCCCTTGACGGCTTCGATCTTGCCGTAGGCGACTTTGAGGTCTTCGACCTTGAGCAGTGCGGTCACTTGGCCTCTCCTTCCGTGCTGGTGGTGCTGGTGGTGCCCGTGGTGCTGTCGGCATCCGCGTCGGCATCCGCGTCGGCGTCGGCGTCGGCATCCGCGTCGGCGTCCGCGTCCGTTTCCGCCTCCGAGGCTGCTTCCGCGTGGGCTTCGGCGGCCTCGACCTCGGCGACTTCTTCCTCGCCCGGGGCGCCCTCGAAGGGGGTGCCGAGGTAGGCGGCGATGACGCGTTCGTCGCCCTGGACTTCGGCGGCGGTGCCTTCGATGAGCTTTTCGCCCTGGACGAGGCAGGCGACGCGGTCGCAGAGGTTGAAGATGAAGCGCATGTCGTGCTCGATGACGAGTACGGCGATGCCCATGTCGCGGATGGCGAAGATGAGTTCTTCGGCGGTGCGGGTTTCCTGCGGGTTCATGCCGGCGGTGGGCTCGTCCAGGAGGATGAGGCCGGGGTCGCTGGCGAGGGCGCGGGCGATTTCGAGCTTGCGCTGTTCGCCGTAGGGGAGGTTCTTGGCGAGGTGCCCGGCCTTGTGCTGGAGGCCGATGAACTCGAGGAGTTCCATGGCCCGTGCTTCGCTGGCGGCTTCGGCCTTCTTGAAGCCGGGGCCGCGCAGGATGGCGGACCAGAGGCCTTCCTTGGTGCGGGTGTGGCGTCCGACGAGGACGTTCTCCAGCACGGTCATGTTGTGGAAGAGCCGGATGTTCTGGAAGGTGCGGGCGACGCCTGCCGCGGTGACCTTGTGGGGCGTGGGCGGCAGGACGGTGCCCTTGTAGCTGACGGTTCCCTCGGTGGGGACGTACAGCCCGGTGAGGCAGTTGAAGAAGGTGGTCTTGCCGGCGCCGTTGGGGCCGATGAGGCCGACGATCTCGCCCGCGTTGACCTTGAGGTCGACGCCCTTGACGGCGGTGAGGCCGCCGAAGCGCATGGTGACGCCGCTGGCTTCGAGGACGGTGGTCGTGGTGGTGGTGGTGTCTGTGGTCGTCATGGTGTTCACGCCCCCGCCTTGGCGGTGGCCAGGTCCGTGGGGGCCTGGTCAGCGGTGTCGTCGTGGTACTCGAGCTGCGCCCGCTTGTTGGCGATGAGGCCTTCGGGGCGGAAGCGCATGAGCAGGATGAGGGCGATGCCGAAGGCGAGGAGCTGGTAGTCCTGGAGGAAGGCCAGCTTCGCCGGGATCAGGAAGAGGAGTGCGGCGCCGAGGATGGGGCCGCGGATGGTGCCCATGCCGCCGAGGATGACGGCGGCGAGGAGGAACGCGGAGTTCGGCGGGACGGGCCCGGCGAAGACGTAGTTCTCGGGGACGACCGTGCTGTTGACGTGTGCCTGGACGGTGCCGGCGAGGCCGGCGAGGGTGGCGCCGAGGGCGAAGGCGATGAGCTTGACCTTGAAGCCGTTGATGCCCATGGCTTCGGCGGCGGTCTCGTCCTCGCGGATGGCGACCCAGGCGCGGCCGATCCGGCTGTTGCCGGCCCGGGCGAAGATCAGGACGACCAGGGCCATGACGAGCAGCATCAGGAAGTAGTAGTTGGCGTAGGCGCCGAGGGTGATGCCGAGGACGTCGTGGGATTCCCCGAAGTTCCACCCGAGGATTTCGAGGTGGGGGATGTTGGGGATGCCGTTGGGGCCGTTGGTGATGTCCGGGCCGGAGTCGCCGTCGAGGTTGCCCATGGCGATGCGGAAGATTTCTCCGAAGCCGAGGGTGACGATGGCGAGGTAGTCGCCGCGCAGGCGCAGGGTCGGTGCGCCGATGACCACGCCGAAGACGAGCGAGGCGAGGGCGCCGACGATCATGGCCGCCCAGAAGGGGAGGCGGATGTCGAAGGCGGAGGCGGTGCTTCCGGAGACCAGCGCGGCCGTGTAGGCGCCGACGCCGAGGAAGGCGACGTAGCCGAGGTCGAGGAGGCCGGCGAGGCCGACGACGACGTTGAGGCCGAGGGCGACGGTCGCGAAGATCAGGATGTTGACCGCGATGAGCGTGTAGGTGTCGCCGCTCTGCTGGATGAAGGGGAAGGCGATCGCGGCGGCCGCGGTCCCGATGAGGGTGACCTGGCGGTTGTTCGCGGTGATGGTGCTGAAGCGGTCCAGGAGGCCGGACTTGAGCAGGGCGAAGGCCGCGAAGCCGATGATGATCAGGTAGGTGACGAAGAGCTGCGGTTCCTTGTCATCGGTGTCGATGCCGAAGGTGATGACGTAGAGGCCGAGGGCGAAGACGCCGGTGATGATGAGGATCTCGGCCCAGGAGGGCAGCTTCTTGGCGGGGGCCGCCTTGTGGCTGTCGTCGGGGAGCTTGTACGCGGCCAGGGCCGGGATGAGCGAGCCGGCGAGGGCGACGTAGGCGCCGGGTTCCAGGTTGACGACGCCGCCGAGGACCGTGGCGATGGCGATGACCGTGAACCAGGTGCCGGCGAGGGTTCCCAGCGCGAGGATCCACACGGGCTTGCGGGCGCCGGTGGGGGTGAGCCAGCGCAGGCCCTTGACGCCGAGCGCGGAGAGCGCGTAGGCGGCGGTGAGGAGGGCGCCGATCAGGCTGAGGGTCTGGATGGGGGCCGGGCTGCCGTAGTACGTCAGGTCGCCGGGGAATTCGGCGGTCCACGTCCATGCGAGGAAGGCGCTGACGACGGTGAGCAGGCTGCCGCCGATGACGGCGTAGAGCAGGGCGGCGGGGGCGGTGCCCTGCTTGGCCGGGGCGGTCTGCGGGGTGGTGTTGGTGGTCATGGTTCTCACGCCCGATCCGCGACGCGCTCACCGAGCAGGCCTTGTGGCCGCACGAGGAGGACGACGATGAGGAGTACGAACGCCCAGACGTTGGACCAGGCTCCACCGCCGAGCTGCTGCATGCCGGGGATCTCTTCGATGTAGGCGATCGAGAGGGCTTCGGCGAGGCCGAGGACGATGCCGCCGACCATGGCGCCGTAGATGTTGCCGATGCCGCCGAGGACGGCTGCGGTGAAGGCCTTGAGGCCGAGGATGAAGCCCATTTCGAAGTTGATCTGGCCCTTGTCGAGGCCGTAGGCGACGGCGGCGACGGCGGCGAACGCGGCACCGATGGCGAAGGCCATGACGATGATGCGGTCGGTGTTGATGCCCATCAGCTTCGCGGTGTCGGGGTCCTGTGCGGTGGCCTGCATGGCGCGGCCGCTGCGGCTCTTGGAGACGAAGATGCCGAGGGCGAGCATGCAGAGCGGGGCGAGGACGAGGACGAAGGCGTCGGCGCGCTGGATGGCGAGGCTGTCGGTGATCTTGAAGGCTTCGCCCTTGAACTCGGGGAAGCTGACTGCCTTCTTGGCGTCCGGGTAGAACTGCCAGACGAGCTGCTGGAGCGCGATCGAGAGGCCGATTGCGGTGATGAGCGGGGCGAGCCGGGGTGCGCTGCGCAGGGGTCGGTACGCGAAGCGTTCGGCTGCGGTGGCTACGGCGACGGAGGCGAGTGCGCCTCCGACGATCATGACGGGTATCGCGATCAGCAGGGAGGTGCCGGTCGGGAGGGCGGTGTAGGCGGTGAGTGCGCCGAACCCGCCGATCATGAATATCTCGCCGTGGGCGAAGTTGATGAGCTGGACGATGCCGTAGACCATGGTGTACCCGATGGCGATGAGGCCATACAGGGCACCGAGGGCCAGGCCGTTGGCCAGCTGTTGCGGCAGTTCGTGCACCGCAGGGCCTCCGATGAGCGTGTCGGATAAGACTCCGCGCGAGGGCGCTGTTTGCGCCC
>NZ_JBHWVM010000169.1:0-6387 GCF_042736805.1 Streptomyces sp. NPDC060031 | reverse complement strand
CCCGGGGGGGGCGGCCCGGGGGGGGGGCCCCCCCCCCCCCCCCCCGGCAGCGGCGCCGCCCTGGCCTGCCACGGGCGCCCCTGGAGTGACGCCCGTCACGTCGTCTCATGATTCGGGACGACATCGTCCGAATCATGGACAGTAGTGGACTCCTCCAATCGCCACATGACACGCTTCCGCCATGAACGGAGCTGGAATTGCCTTGGTGAGTCGGCGGCACGTCGACCTCGGCCGCATGTCCAGCGCCATCTGTCCGGCGCGCTGACGGAACCAGCCACCGCCGCACCGCGCCTCCACGCAGCCGTCGTGGACGCGCCACACCTCGCAAGTCCCCTGTAGGCCGACCACCGCCCAACGCACCGGCACAACCGGAAGAGAGCGGCGGCGATCAGCCACACCCGCTCCGCGCCCAGGGGTCCACGCCGCTCTCCCCTGCCCCCGCCTTGAGCCGCCGAAGAAGGACGTACCGCCATGGCCGCCACCCCCGAAACGCCCGCAGCCGCAGCTCCCGCAGCCGCCGCGCGCCGCAAGACCGGCCGTCACCGCGGTGAGGGTCAGTGGGCCGTCGGACACCACACGCCCCTCAACGGCAACGAGCAGTTCAAGAAGGACGACGACGGTCTCAACGTGCGGACACGCATTGAGACGATCTACTCCAAGCGGGGCTTCGACTCGATCGACCCCAACGACCTGCGCGGCCGCATGCGCTGGTGGGGCCTGTACACCCAGCGCAAGCCCGGGATCGACGGCGGCAAGACCGCGATCCTGGAGCCGGAGGAGCTGGACGACGAGTACTTCATGCTGCGCGTGCGCATCGACGGCGGCCGGCTGACCACCGAGCAGCTCCGCGTCATAGGTGAGATCTCGCAGGAGTTCGCCCGCGGCACGGCCGACCTCACCGACCGCCAGAACGTGCAGTACCACTGGATCCGGATCGAGGACGTGCCGGAGATCTGGCGCCGTCTGGAGGCCGTCGGCCTCTCCACCACCGAGGCCTGCGGTGACACGCCCCGCGTCATCCTCGGTTCGCCCGTCGCCGGCATCGCCCGGGACGAGATCATCGACGGCACCCCCGCGATCGAGGAGATCCAGCGCCGGATCGTGGGCAACCCGGCCTTCTCCAACCTGCCCCGCAAGTTCAAGTCCGCGGTCTCCGGCTCGCCGCTGCTCGACGTGGCGCACGAGATCAACGACATCGCCTTCGTCGGCGTGAACCACCCCGAGCACGGCCCCGGCTTCGACGTCTGGGTCGGCGGCGGCCTCTCGACCAACCCCAAGCTGGGCGTGCGCCTGGGCACCTGGGTCTCGCTCGACGAGGTCCCGGACGTCTACGAGGGCGTCATCTCGATCTTCCGTGACTACGGCTACCGCCGGCTGCGCACCCGCGCCCGCCTGAAGTTCCTCGTCGCGGACTGGGGCCCGGCCAAGTTCCGCCAGGTCCTGCAGGACGAGTACCTGGGGCGCGAGCTGACCGACGGCCCCGCCCCCGAGCAGCCCAGCGGCCAGTGGCGCGACCACGTCGGCGTCCACCAGCAGCAGGACGGCCGCTTCTACGTCGGCTTCGCGCCCCGCGTCGGCCGCGTGGACGGGGCCACCCTGACCAAGATCGCGGACGTCGCCGATCAGCACGGCTCCGGGCGCCTGCGCACCACGGCCGAGCAGAAGATGGTCGTGCTCGACATCGAGGCGGACCGCGTCGACTCGGTCGTCTCGGCCCTGGAGGCGCTGGACCTGCGGGTCAACCCGTCCCCGTTCCGCCGCGGCACGATGGCCTGCACCGGCATCGAGTTCTGCAAGCTGGCCATCGTCGAGACCAAGGCGCGCGGCGCCGCGCTGATCGACGAGCTGGAGCGCCGCCTGCCGGACTTCGCCGAGCCGCTCACCATCAACATCAACGGCTGCCCGAACGCCTGCGCCCGTATCCAGGTGGCGGACATCGGTCTCAAGGGCCAGCTGGTCCTGGACGACGACGGCAACCAGGTGGAGGGCTACCAGGTCCACCTGGGCGGCGCCCTCGGCCTGCAGGCCGGCTTCGGCCGCAAGGTCCGCGGCCTCAAGGTCACCTCGGCCGGCCTGCCCGACTACGTCGAGCGGGTCGTCAAGAGCTACGAGGAGCAGCGCGAGGACGGCGAGCGCTTCGCGGCCTGGGTCGCCCGCGCCGACGAGAAGAGCCTCTCGTGAGCGAGCGCGCCGCACCGTTCTACTGCCCGTACTGCGGCGACGAGGACCTGTTTCCCAACGAAACCGGTCACGGCGCGTGGGAATGCCGGGCCTGCAACCGAGCCTTCCAGCTGAAGTACCTCGGGCTGCTGGCCCGGGGCGTTCAGTCCAACACCGCTGGAGGGGACCGGATATGACGACCACTCAGGACACCCGGGGCGCTCAGGACGTTCAGGACGGTCAGGACGTTCAGGGGACGCGCGACCTCAAGGCGCTGGCCGAGCAGGCGGGCCGGGACCTCGAGGACGCCTCCCCCCTGGAGATCCTCACCTGGGCGGCCGAGACCTTCGGCCGGAAGTTCGCCGTGACCTCCTCCATGGAGGACGCGGTCGTCGCCCACCTCGCCTCCCGCGCCTTCCCCGGCGTGGACGTGGTCTTCCTCGACACGGGCTACCACTTCGAGGAGACCATCGGCACCCGTGACGCGGTCGAGGCCGTGATGGACGTCAACGTCATCACGCTCACCCCGCGCCGGACGGTGGCCGAGCAGGACGCCGAGTACGGTCCGAAGCTGCACGACCGCGACCCCGACCTGTGCTGCGCGCTGCGCAAGGTCAAGCCCCTGGAAGAGGGCCTGACCGCGTACGAGGCCTGGGCGACGGGGCTGCGCCGCGACGAGTCCCCGACCCGGGCGAACACCCCGGTGGTCGGCTGGGACGAGAAGCGGCAGAAGGTCAAGATCTCGCCGATCGCCCGCTGGACCCAGGACGACGTGGACGCGTACGTGCTGGAGCACGGGGTGCTCACCAACCCGCTGCTGATGGACGGTTACGCTTCCGTCGGCTGCGCCCCCTGCACCCGCCGCGTGGCGCAGGGCGAGGACGCGCGGGCCGGCCGCTGGGCCGGGCGGGCCAAGACCGAGTGCGGGCTGCACGGCTGATGACGGAACGTGACGATTCTACGGAGACACAGCAGATGAGCGTGAGCGACCAGGGCGCCACCGTGTGGCTGACCGGGCTGCCGAGCGCGGGCAAGACCACCATCGCCTACGCGCTGGCCGAGCGGCTGCGCGCCGAGGGCCACCGTGTGGAGGTCCTCGACGGAGACGAGATCCGCGAGTTCCTGTCCGCCGGACTCGGTTTCAGCCGCGAGGACCGGCACACCAACGTGCAGCGGATCGGCTTCGTCGCCGAACTGCTGGCGAGCAACGGCGTCAAGGCCCTCGTGCCGGTGATCGCGCCGTTCGCGGACAGCCGCGAGGCCGTCCGCAAGCGGCACGCCGCCGAGGGAACCGCGTACCTGGAGGTCCACGTGGCCACCCCGGTCGAGGTCTGCTCGGAGCGTGACGTGAAGGGCCTGTACGCCAAGCAGGCGGCGGGCGAGATCTCCGGTCTGACCGGGGTCGACGACCCGTACGAGGCGCCGGAGTCCCCGGACCTCCGTATCGAGTCGCACACGCAGTCCGTGCAGGAGTCGGCCTCGGCCCTGCACGCGCTGCTCACCGAGAGGGGTCTGGCATGACGACCACCGTCGCCCACCTGCACGACGCTGCGGACCATTCCTCTGGCTCCGCGCCGTACGCACTGTCGCACCTCGACGCCCTCGAGTCGGAGGCCGTGCACATCTTCCGCGAGGTGGCGGGCGAGTTCGAGAAGCCGGTGATCCTCTTCTCCGGCGGCAAGGACTCCATCGTCATGCTGCACCTGGCGCTCAAGGCGTTCGCGCCCGCGCCGGTGCCCTTCACCCTCCTGCACGTGGACACCGGGCACAACTTCCCCGAGGTCCTGGAGTACCGCGACCGCACGGTGGCCGAGCACGGCCTGCGCCTGCACGTCGCGTCCGTCCAGGACTACATCGACGCCGGCACGCTGCGCGAGCGCCCCGACGGCACCCGCAACCCGCTGCAGACCGTCCCGCTCACCGAGGCGATCCAGCGGCTCAAGTTCGACGCCGTCTTCGGCGGCGGCCGCCGCGACGAGGAGAAGGCCCGCGCCAAGGAGCGCGTCTTCTCCCTGCGCGACGAGTTCTCCCAGTGGGACCCGCGCCGCCAGCGGCCCGAGCTGTGGCAGCTCTACAACGGCCGTCACGCCCCGGGTGAGCACGTGCGCGTCTTCCCGCTGTCCAACTGGACCGAGCTGGACGTGTGGCAGTACATCGCCCGCGAGGAGATCGAGCTCCCGGAGATCTACTTCGCCCACGAGCGCGAGGTGTTCCTGCGCAACGGCATGTGGCTGACGGCCGGCGAATGGGGCGGCGCCAAGGAGGGCGAGGTCCCCGAGACCCGCCTGATCCGCTACCGCACCGTGGGCGACATGTCCTGCACCGGCGCCGTCGACTCCGACGCCACCACGCTGGACGCCGTGATCGCCGAGATCGCCGTCTCCCGGCTCACCGAGCGGGGCGCCACCCGCGCCGACGACAAGATGTCCGAGGCCGCGATGGAAGACCGCAAGCGCGAAGGGTACTTCTAGAAATGACCAGCACCACAGAGCAGTTCGCCGACCTGTCGGCGACCACGCTGCTGCGCTTCGCGACCGCCGGTTCCGTCGACGACGGCAAGTCCACCCTGGTGGGCCGCCTGCTGCACGACTCCAAGTCGGTCCTCACCGACCAGATGGAGGCCGTCGAGGCCGTCTCCGCCCAGCGCGGCCAGGACGCCCCCGACCTCGCGCTGCTCACCGACGGCCTGCGGGCCGAGCGGGAACAGGGCATCACCATCGACGTCGCCTACCGCTACTTCGCCACCGCCCGCCGCCGGTTCATCCTCGCCGACACCCCCGGGCACGTGCAGTACACCCGCAACATGGTCACCGGCGCCTCCACCGCCGACCTGGCCGTGGTGCTGGTCGACGCCCGCAACGGCGTGATCGAGCAGACCCGCCGGCACGCGGCCGTCGCGGCCCTGCTGCGGGTCCCGCAGGTGGTCCTGGCCGTCAACAAGATGGACCTGGTGGGCTACGAGGAGGCCGTCTTCGCGGCGATCGCCGAGGAGTTCACCGCGTACGCCTCCGACCTGGGCGTCCCGGAGATCACCGCGATCCCGATCTCGGCCCTGGCCGGGGACAACGTGGTCGAGCCGTCCGCGCACATGGACTGGTACGGGGGTCCCACGGTGCTGGAGCACCTGGAGACCGTCCCGGTCAGCCACGACCTCACGGCCTGCCCGGCACGTTTCCCGGTGCAGTACGTGATCCGCCCGCAGACCGCCGAGCACCCCGACTACCGGGGGTACGCGGGCCAGATCGCCTCCGGCGTGCTGCGCGTCGGCGACGCCGTGACCGTCCTGCCGTCGGGGCGCACCTCGGTCATCGAGGGCATCGACGCCCTGGGTGAGCCGGTGGACATCGCGTGGGCCCCGCAGTCGGTGACGGTGCGTCTGAAGGACGACATCGACATCTCGCGCGGCGACCTGATCGCGCCGTCCGCGAGCGCCCCGGCCACCACGCAGGACGTCGAGGCGACGGTCTGCCACGTGGCGGACCAGCCGCTGGCCGTCGGCGCCCGGGTGCTGATCAAGCACACGACGCGCACGGTGAAGGCCATCGTCAAGGAGATCCCCTCGCGGCTGACCCTGGACGACCTGTCGCAGCACCCGAACCCCGGGCAGCTCGTGGCCAACGACATCGGCCGCGTGGTCGTCCGTACCGCCGAGCCGCTGGCGCTCGACGCGTACGCCGACTCGCGCCGTACCGGGTCCTTCCTGCTGATCGACCCGGCTGACGGAACCACCCTGGCGGCGGGCATGGCGGGCGAGTCCTTCG
This sequence comes from Streptomyces sp. NPDC060031, assembly GCF_042736805.1. Taxonomy (NCBI): domain Bacteria; kingdom Bacillati; phylum Actinomycetota; class Actinomycetes; order Kitasatosporales; family Streptomycetaceae; genus Streptomyces; species Streptomyces sp. NPDC060031. The sequence goes on along the minus strand of NZ_JBHWVM010000169.1, from coordinate 466 downwards.
CCTCCAAGGCCGAGACGACCGTACAGGCGGATGAAGAAGGGTGGGACTTCTAGATCATGCTTTCCGACATCTACTCCACCTTCGCCAAGGAGGGCGGCCGCGTAGGCAGCGGCGCCCTCGGCAGTGGCCAGGGAGGGGTGGCGCGATGTGCGCGATGACGTACGCGCACTGCATGCGCGCCCACCACTCCGAGCTGAACCAGCCCCTGCCCCATAGACGAAGACCTGCGTCGTGACCACACGGCGCTTCGAGAGGAAGTCCTCCCGTGCCTGCCACCGGTATCACCACCCGTAATAAGCGCTCTTCCGCCGGCGTGCGCCGCGGAGTCGCCGCCGCCGCCGCCCTGCCGCTCCTGATCGGCGCGCTCGCCTCCTGCGGCTACGGTTCCGAGGCGAAGAAGGACGAGTCGAAGGACAAGCCGGCCAACGTCGCGGACGCCGGCAAGCCGCTCTCCGCCTCCGAGGTC
>NZ_JBHWVM010000168.1:0-6458 GCF_042736805.1 Streptomyces sp. NPDC060031 | reverse complement strand
CAACAACCCGACGGGCCACAACTCCCACCGAATCACCGCCCATATTCCTGACCAGCGGAAACACCGCGACCACGACCGGAAAGACAACAGCCACTAACCCTTGATCGTGGGCACCCTGATCATTGGAGCGCGAGGATCCATAGGACAGGAGTCCCCGTTGGCGACGTCGAAGTACTCGCCTGAGTTCCGGGCCGATGCTGTCGCGCTGTACCACGCCAGCCCGGGTGGGACGTATGCGTCGGTGGCCAAGGACGTGGGCATCAACCACGAGACGCTGCGCACGTGGGTCCGGGACGCCGAGCAGGCCGCCCGACCCGGGTCTGGGGAGGCCAGCGCGGTGGAGGAGGAGAACCGGCGGCTGCGGGCGAGGGTGAAGGAACTCGGGCTCGAGCTCGAGCGGGAGATCCTGCGGAGGGCAGCGAAGTATTTTGCGGCCGAGACCAGCTGGTGAGCAGCCACTTCCAGTTTGTTGATGATCATCGTGGCGCCTTCGGCGTCAAGCGGCTGTGCCGGATACTGCGGGTCTCCCGTTCCGGCTTCTACCGGCACCTGGCCGGCGCGGACGCCCGGGCCGGCCAGGTGCCGGGCCGATGCTGAGCTCGCCGAGCGGATCACCGAGATTCATCAGGAATCGGACGGCACCTACGGGGCCCCGCGCGTCACCGCCGAACTCCGGGACGGCGGCGAGCGGGTCCATCACAAGCGGGTGGCACGCGTCATGAGGAACTTCAGCATCATCGGATTCCACCTGCGCAAGAAGGTCCGCACCCCCGTCCCCGAGCCGTCCCCGAGCCGTCGGCGACGCCCGTCCCGGACATCTTGCGCGCGATTTCACCGCGGCCGAGCCGAACACCCGCTATGTGGATGACATAACCTACCTTCCGATGGGCAAGGGCCAATTCCTTTATCTGGCAACCGTGTTGGACCTGTGCTCGAAGCGGCTGGCAGGCTGGTCGATCGCCGATCACATGCGCACGGAACTGGTCACCGACGCGCTCAGGGCCGCAGCCCCGGCCAGGGGTGCCGCCGGCCTGTGCGGGGCGATCTTCCACAGCGACAACGGAGCCCAGTCCGTGTCGAAGGAGTTCGCCCAGGTCTGCGGAGACCTCGGCGTGATCAGATCGCGCGGCGCGGTGGGCACGAGCGTGGACAACGCCGCCGCGGAATCCCTGAACGCGACCATGAAACGCAAGACGCTCCAGGGCAGGAAACGGTGGAACGGGGCCCGTGAAGCCCGGCTCACGGTCTTCCGATGGGCGACCCGCTACAACACCCGCCGAAGGCACTCCCGCCTCGGCCAGATCAGCCCGATCGCCGACGAACGATCAAGGGTCAAGGCCCCTGAGAACGAGGCACGATTCCTGGACCGCTCGCGGACGCGGTCGTGGACGGTCGAAGTACGCGTCAGCTGACCCCAAGACCGACCGCCAGCGTCAGTTCAAGGACCCGGTGTGGCGATGCGAGATCCGGAAACAGCTCCCGCAGCTGCGACATCCGGTACCGGACCGTCTGGGGATGGACGAACAACGCCGCCGCCACCTCGTCCCGCCTGCCCTGGTGCAGCAGCCACGCTCGCAACGTCTCCTCCAGCCGCCGTGCCGTCGCGACAGGCAAGGTCCGCAACGGTGCGAGGGCTCGGGCACGCAGGTCTGCGAACGCGTCCACGTCGGCGCTCAGCACCAGCTCGGGCAGGTGGTCCTCGGTGTCGCGAATATCAGAGGAGAGGGAGCGGGCGCGTACGGCTCGTGCGTACGAGGCGGACGCACGAGTCCAGGGCCGGGCCGGGCCGACCACGGCGGTGCGGTCGGTCAGCTGCCGCAAGAGATGTGATCGGTCGGCATCGGGGACGAGCAGCACACCGGTGGCGTCCGGAAGATCGTCGAGAACGAGGGTGCTCGAGTCTAGCGCGCGGTAGGCAGGCCGGGCCTGGGCGGCGGGCAGCAGGACCGCGGTCAGCGAAACCGGAGGCTGCCACCCGGCCCGTTGAACAGAGGCCAGCAGCACGTCCGGGCTCGCGCCGGCGAGGAGGTCGCGGGCCAGGTGTTCCAGGTGGCGCTCGTGGGCCCTGCCCCGGGCGGCCAGTTCGTCGGCGTGGCCCGCGGCGCTCGCGGCAGAGAGCTCGTCGATGTAGGCGAAGGTCAGCTCGGCGAACTTGGCGACCTCGGCGGCGGGCAGACCTACGGGTACGGCACCCGCTGCCAGACATCGCCAGGCCACGCGGGCGCCGACGCGGTAGGCGCTGAGCAGGGCGTCCATCGAACGGCCGTCGCGCACCTCGCCGCGGCCCAGCTCGTAGGCCGCGTCACCGGCGTCGCCGCCTGTGGCGTTGCCGCTCGCGAGGTCCAGGTAGTGCCCCAGGGCGGTACGGACGGCTCGGCGGATGGTGGCGCCCATGCGGCCCGAAAGGGCGTTGGCGTAGGGAGGGACCTCGTCGATGATCGCCTGGACGACCTCGTCGGCGGTGGTCTTCAGCGCGGCCCGAAGTGCGGTGACCGTCGTCTCGTCCAGGGCCAGTTCGCTGGCCCTCCGGATTGCATGGCTCACGTTTTGTTCCCTGCGAACAATTCATCCGACCAGATTTACGTCCTGCGGTCAGGACTTTACACCTTGAGGCGCAGCAAGCTGGAGTCATGACGAATGCAGCCCTCCGCAGCAGGGCGTGGAAACTGCTGGAGATGGTCACGACGCCGCTGCTGCCGTCGGACTACCTCGACCTGGTCAGCCCGCTGCGTGCGGGCGCTGACCTGCGTGGGCGCATCGAGGCCGTGCACCCCGAGACGGGTGACGCCGCGACTATCGTGATCAGGCCGGGACGGGGCTGGCGCGGCCACACAGCCGGTCAGTACGTGCGGATCGGGCTCGACGTCGACGGGGTGCGCCTGTGGCGTGCCTACTCCATCACCTCGCCGACAAACCGCCAGGACGGCCGCGTCACGATCACCGTGAAGGCGATCCCGGACGGCAAGGTCAGCAACCACCTGGTCCGCAGGGCGAAACCGGGCACGCTGGTCCAGCTCGACCAGCCGACCGGTGACTTCGTGCTGCCGCAGGCCAAGCCCGCCAAGGTGCTCTACCTGACGGCCGGCAGCGGCATCACGCCCGTGATGGGCATGCTGCGCGACATCGAGTTCGACGACGTCGTCATGGTCCACTGCGCGCCACAGCCGCAAGACGTGATCTTCCGCAACGAACTGCACGACCTGGTCGCGGACAAGAAGCTGCGGCTCACCGAGGTGCACACCGACACAGACGGCATGCTCGACATCGCCCGTCTCGACGAACTCGTGCCCGACTGGGCCGAGCGCGAGACCTGGGCTTGCGGGCCCGCGGGCCTGCTCGACGCCGCCGAAGAGCACTGGACCGAGCACGGCGTACAAGAGCGCCTGCATACCGAACGCTTCCGCCCCAGCATCGTCGTCGCCGGCGACGGCGGCGAGGTCACGTTCAGCGCCACCGGCAAGACCGTCGACGCGGACGGCGCCACGCCGTTGCTGGACATCGGCGAGGAGGCCGGCGTGCTCATGCCCTCCGGGTGCCGCATGGGCATCTGCTTCGGCTGCATCACGCCGCTCAAGGCGGGCGCCGTCCGCGACCTGCGCACCGGCGAGATCACCGAGGCCGAGCCGGGCGTCCTCATCCAGACCTGCGTGTCCGCCGCGGCGGGCCCCTGCGAAATCGAACGGTAGGAGCACCTTGACCGCCATCGACCCCACCGCCCACCTGACCGCGGAGCAGATCGAGGAGCTTGGCCGCGAGCTGGACGCGATCCGCGACGAGGTGATCGCCAGCCGCGGCGAGAAAGACGCCGCCTACATCCGTAAGGTCATCTCGGCGCAGCGCAAGCTCGAGCTGGTCAGCAGGGGCGTGCTGCTGTTCTCGATCTTCCCGCCCGCGTGGCTGCTCGGCACCGCCGGTCTGTCCGTGGCGAAGATCATGGACAACATGGAGATCGGCCACAACGTCCTGCACGGCCAGTGGGACTGGATGCGAGACCCGAAGATTCACTCCACCACCTGGGAGTGGGATCACGTCTCGCCGTCCGAGCAGTGGAAGCACTCGCACAACGAGCTGCACCACACGTACACCAACGTGATCGGCAAGGACAACGACCTCGGCTACGGCATCATGCGCGTCGACGAGGACCAGAGGTGGCACCCGTTCCACCTCGGCCAGCCGCTGTGGAACTTCATCAACGCCTGCTTCTTCGAGTACGGCATCGCAGCGTACGACCTGGAGCTCGCCAAGAACCTGCACAAGCGCCGCCGCAAGAACCCGGAGTTTCGCGCGCGGGCCAAGGCCGTGGGCCGCAAGATCCGCAAGCAGGTGCTCAAGGACTACGTGATCCACCCGCTGCTGTCGGGCCCGTCGTTCCTCACCACGCTCGCCGCCACGTTCACCGCGAACCTGGTCCGCAACATCTGGTCCCACTCGGTGATCATGTGCGGGCACTTCCCCGAGGGCGTGCAGGTCTTCGAGCGCCGGTCGATCAAGGGCGAGACGCGCGGCCAGTGGTACCTGCGCCAGATGATGGGCTCGGCGAACATCAGCGGCAGCAGGGCCATGCACTTCATGACCGGCAACCTGTCGCACCAGATCGAGCACCACCTGTTCCCGGACCTGCCGAGCAACCGGTACGCCGAGGTCGCGGTGAAGGTGCGCGCGCTGTTCGAGAAGTACGAGCTGGAGTACGTCACCGGGCCGCTGCCCAAGCAGGTGTTCTCCGCGTGGCGCAAGGTCTTCCGGCTCTCGCTGCCGAACAAGAAGCCCAAGGTCAAAACGCCGGACCGCGAGCAGGAGCTCGTCGCGGCCTGATTCCCGGTATTGGTTCAGATCTTTCGGCCGTACCGGCGGCACCGCCGGTTTCGGTGAGATCCGTTGCGGACGGTGGGCCCGCGACATCAGACCGTACCGGCACGGGATCCGGGCAGCCCGGTGTCCGGCTGCGCTGCCTGGACGTGCGCCAGGAGCTCAGCAGCCCCGGCGAGGTGTTGTAGTGCGCTGACCTGCCGTGGTCGGGCCGGTGGTCGGGTGCGTACGCGCACTCGGTTTGCCGGACGGGCGGGCTGGGTGGAAGGCATGGGCTGTGACGCGGACTCTGCCGGAACCGATGCTCGCCGCCCCTGTGTGCGACCCTGCGCTGCTGCCGGGGCGGGCGGGTAAGCCGAAGTGGGACGGGTTTAGGGCTCTCGTCTCCGTCGACGCGGGCCGGGTGGTGCTGCGCTCCAGGCGCGGCACCGAGATGGCGGCAGCGTTTCCCGAGATCGTGGCTGGGGCCGCGCAGCTGCCGGACGCGACCGCGCTGGACAGCGAGCTGATCGTCCGGGATGCCGCAGGGCGGCTGGCCTTCGAGCGGCTGCAGGACCGGCTCGCCCGGCGCGGCACCAGTGCGGCCCGGGCCGCGGGCGCGTGGCCCGCTCACTTCGTCGCGTTCGATCTGCTGCGGCTGCCCGGGACCGACACGACCACGTGGCCGTATCAGCGGCGCAGGGCGGCGCTGGAGTCCGTGTTCGCCGGACGGCGGCTGTCCACGCCGTGGGTGCTGTGCCCGTCGACCACCGAGACGGAGACGGTGCGCGAGTGGCTGACGTGGGCGTCGGTCGGGATGGAAGGCGTGGTCTTCAGCAGCTGAACGAGCCCTACCGCCCCTCCGTGCGGGGCTGGCGGAAGATACAAAACGCGCGAGACGACGGAGACGGTCGTCGGCGCGGTCACCGGCCCCTTGACCGCTCCTCGGACGCTGCTGCTGGGCAGGTACGACGACGAGGGACGCTTTCAGTACGTCGGCCGCACCACCACCCTCGCCCGGGTAGCCGGTACGGCCCTCGCCGGGAGCTCCATCAGTCCCGGCAAGGGCACCCGTGGACGGACTGGTCCTTCTCCGCCGGGTGGGGCAGCCACGAGACGCTGAACGTCACGCTTGTGGTGCCCGAGCTGGTGGTGGAAGTCGGCATCGACGTCGCCCACGACGCCTCCGGCGGAGGTCCACCGCCAGAGCGTCCTCCCGGCTCGGCGCCGGCTGTACATGACGGCCACCCCTCGGATCTGGGCCGGGCGGCTGCCCAGGACGCGGGCGTAGAAGCAGGCCGCAGAGGAAGCCCACCGGCTCAACGAGGAAGCGTGGCGCCAGGAGGCGGAGGCCGAGGGACGGACCTACGTGGACGGGCCGACGCGGGACCGGCTGCCGAAGGAACTGGCCTGCTCCATGGACGACCCGAAGGTGTTCGGGCCGGTCGTCTACGAGCTGTCGCTCGCGGACGCCATCGCGCGGGGGCTTTTGGCGAAGTATCAGGTGGTCGTGGCCGAACTCGTCGACCCTGTCGTGACGCCGGACCGGTTCTACAGCGTCGAGCGGTGGGAGGAGGAGCTGCGGTCTCGTTCGGGAAGTGTCCACAGGCCTGTGCCGCCCGCCGGTAGCGCGCGTTCAAGCTCTCGATCGCGTTGGTCGTGTAGACGACTTG
>NZ_JBHWVM010000167.1:0-7210 GCF_042736805.1 Streptomyces sp. NPDC060031 | reverse complement strand
GGTCCGGGATCCCATGGCCCGGCCCGCGGTGGCCCTGGTGGAGGAGCTCGCGGCCGTCACCGCTCTGCTGGCCGACGACCCGGAGTGCCGGGTGCTGGTCCTGACGGGCTCGGCGCACCCGGGCCTGCGGGAGGCCGCGCTGGCGGCGGGCGCGGTGGGGCTGGTCCTGCGGGACGGCCCGGTCGAGGACCTGGCCGAATCGATCCGCCGGGCGTCCATGGGCGAGACGGTGGTGGACCCCGCGCTCGAATGCCCGTAGCCGCGCAGCGCCCGGACGCGCCTACGCCCGCCCCGCCGGTCCGGTGGAAGGATCGGCGGGGGCGGGCGGCCGACCGGCTGGGCGGCCGGTGATCGAGGCGCGGGGTCGGGGGCGGGCCCCCGGAATCACCCGGTCCCGGTGGTCCAGTCGTCCACCGTCCGGGACGGGTCCAGCGCGACGGGCAGCCGCTCCAGCCCGCGGAACGCGGGGAACGGCCCCTTGAGCCACTCCTCCTCACCCGCCACCGGCGTCGCCAGGACCATGTCGGGGAACCGGTCGAGCAGAGTCGTCAGTGCGGTCTCCAGCTCCATCCGGGCGAGCGGCGCACCCAGGCAGTAGTGGACCCCGTGGCCGAAGCCGAGGTGGGTGCCCTGCAGCCCCTTCCGCGTCACGTCCAGGGTGTCCGGTGACGCGAACTTCTCCGGATCGCGGTTCGCCGAGGTGATCGCGATCTGCACGAGGGACCCCGCGGGGATGAGCGTTCCCCCGATTTCCACGTCCTCGATGGCGTACCGGAAGGTGGAGGTCTCCACCGAGCCCTCGAACCGGACGAGTTCCTCGATCGCCTGGGGCAGCAGACCCCGGTCCTCCTGAACGGCGTGGAGCTGATCGGGGTGCGTCAGCAGGTTGAAGACGGAGTTCCCGATCTGGTAGGTGGTCGTCTTGTGCCCGGCGAACAACAGGACCCACATCATCGACACGAGTTCATCGTCGGTCAGGGCCCCCTCCTCGTGCTGCGTCTCGATCAGCACGCTGAGGAAGTCGTCCGAGGGCTGCGCGCGCGCGGCCGCGATGTGGCCGGCGAAGTAGTTCCGCAGCCAGTTCTCGGCCTCGGCCAGGTCACCCGCCAGGTCCTTGCTGAACCGGGAGCGCGTCACGTTGCCGAACCACTTCAGGACGTCCTTGCGCTCCTGCCCGACGATGCCGAGCAGTTCGCAGATGACCATGACGGGGAGCGGAAGGGCGAACGAAGCCATCAGGTCGACGGGAGCGTCCGTCGGGCACCGGTCCAGCAGCTCACCGGCGATCTGCTGGATGCGCGGGCGCAGTTCCTTGATGTGGCGAGGGGTGAAGGCCTTGTTGGCGATGTGCCGCAGCCGGGCGTGCCGGGGGCCGTCGGCGAAGAGCAGGTTGTCGTCGAGCGCATCGCACGTGTCGCCGAAGACGGCGTGGTAGAGGTCGAGGCGCTCGTGCATGTCCTTGCCGATGCGCGGATCGGACATGGCGACCCGGGCGTCCTCGTACCCGGTGATCAGGTACGTCGCCACCCCGTGCCGCGTCGTCAGCTTGACCACGGGGGCCTGCTCGCGCAGCGCCTGGTAGACCGGATGGGGGCACGTCCGGTATTCCGGCGTGCCCATGGACACCGCCGCCACGGCTGCCTCCACAGGGAGGCCGTCACTCACTGCCACAACGGGTTCGGTCGTCATGTGTTCAGACCTCTCATGGGGGCTTGGAATTCCAGCCAGCTCCTCCCTCATGGGAATATCCGATAAACATCCATTGGCCCATTCGGCCCCGAAAACGCACGACCTAGGCGGTTCAGCCCGTTCCGTCACCTAAGGTGCCCACATGCCGGAAATTGTGCCGCCGGACGACGGCAGTCGGGCGCGGATCGATGTCCACCACCATTTCTGTGCCCCGCAATGGCTGGAATGGGCCGGGGCCCAGGGTCTCGTGAATCCCAAGGCCCTCCCCCCGTGGGCGCGCTGGGATGCCGGGAGCGCCCTGTCCCTGATGGACCGGGCGGGGGTCGCCACGGCCGTTCTCAAACCCATGCTGCCCGCGCGGTACGAAACCTCCGCGCAGTTGCGGGAGGCCACCACCATCACCTTGCGGGCGGCGACCGACGTGGTGAGCGCCCATCCGGGCCGCTTCGCGTTCCACACGCCGCTCTTCCTGGACGACCTCGACGTCTCCCGCTGGGCCCTGCGCCACGGTCTCGACGATCTCGGCGCCGTCGGGGTGAACGTGACGGCCAACTACGGCGGCGTCTACCTGGGCGATGCCGCCTACGACCCCGTCTTCGCCGAACTCGACGAGCGGGCCGCCGTCGTCGACACCCACCCGCACAACCTCCCGGGCGGTCCGCCGGGTGCCGTGCACGTTCCGGGGATCCCGAACTTCCTGTGCGACTTCCTGCTGGACACGACCCGCGCCGCCGCGAACATGATCCAAAAGCGGACGCTCGACCGCTTCCCGAACCTGTCGGTGATCCTCCCGCACGCGGGAGGCTTCCTCCCGCACATCGCCACCCGCGTGCAGGCCTTCGCGGGCGCGTTCACCCCACCCGTCGAAGCGTCGATGGTCCGGGAGTACCTGCACCGCTTCTACTACGACACGGCCGGCCCCATGTCCCCGGCGGGCACCCTGCTGGCCACGGTGGCCCCCGACCGCATCCTCTTCGGCACGGACTGGCCCGCCTGCCCGGCGGACACGGTCACGGACATCGCCCTCCCCGCCCTCACCGCGGACCCCGCCCTCACCCCGTCCCACCACCTGGCCATCAACCGCACGAACGCCCTCCGCCTGATGCCCCGCCTGGCCGAACCCAGCTCCGTCGCCGTCTGACATTCCAGCCGGGCAAAATCCAGCCGCGCCCGCCTACCTCCGCAGCAGCGTCACGACGGCCGCGCCACCCAGCCCGATGTTGTGGGCGAGCCCGACCCGCGCCCCGGAAACCTGGCGCGGGCCCGCCTCGCCACGAAGCTGCCACACCAGTTCCGCGGCTTGCGCCAGCCCAGTGGCTCCCAGCGGATGCCCCTTCGAGATCAGCCCCCCGGACGGGTTCACCACCCACCGTCCCCCATACGTCGTCGCCCCGGACTCGACCAGCTTCCCCGAGCCCCCCTCCCCACACATGCCCAGCGCCTCGTACGTCAGCAACTCGTTGATCGAGAAGCAGTCGTGCAGCTCGACCACGTCGACGTCCTCGATCCCGAGCCCGGACGCCTCGTACACCTGCCCCGCGGCGGCAGCCGACATCGGCTTGCCGACCACGTCGATGCACGACCCCGACGCGAACGACGCCTCCGTGTCCGTCGTCATCGACTGCGCGACGATCTCCACCGCCCTGTCGTGCAGCCCGTGCCGCACCACGAACCGCTCCGACACCACCACCGCCGCCGCCGCCCCGTCCGACGTCGGCGAACACTGCAGTTTCGTCAGCGGCGAGTGGATCTCCTTCGCCGCCAGGATCTCCTCGACCGAGTACACGTCCTGGAACTGCGCGTTCGGATTGTTCGCCGAGTGCCGGTGGTTCTTGGCCCCCACCGCCGCCAACTGCGCGGCCGTGGTCCCGTACCGCTCCATGTGCTCGCGCGCCGCGTTCCCGAAGATCTGCGCGGTCGGCGGCGACATCTCGAAGCCGTGCCCGGCGGCCATGATCCCGTAGTGCCGTGCGACCGGCGAGGTCTTGAAGTCGCCGCCGTCCGCACCCCCTCCCAGCGCACCGCGCTTCATCTTCTCGAAGCCCAGCGCCAGCACGCAGTCGTTCAGTCCGCCCTCCACGAACTGCCGCGCCATCATCAGCGCCGTCGACCCCGTCGCGCAGTTGTTGTTGACGTTGTAGACCGGCACCCCGCTCAGCCCCAGCTCGTACGCCGCCCGCTGCCCGGCCGTGGAGGCCTGGAAGCAGTAGCCCACCGGCACCTGCTCGACCAGCCCGTAGTCCACCCCCGCGTCCGCCAGCGCCGCGGACCCGGCCTCCTTGGCCATGTCCCAGTACTGCCAGTCCCTCGACTCCGGCTTCTCGAACTTCGTCATGCCGACGCCCACGATGTACGACTTCATGCCCCTGGTGTCCCTTCAGTCCCTCGGGAGGCCGAGAATCCGCTCGGCGACGACATTGAGCTGGACCTGCGTGGTGCCCCCGGCGATGGTCAGGCAGCGGGACATGAGCATCCCGTGCACCGCCCGCTCCCCCGCCCCCTCGCGCACCGCGCCCGCCGGCCCCAGCAGTTCGAGCGCGAGCTCGGCGGTCCGCTGCTGGTGCGGGGTCTGGACGAGCTTGCGTACGGAGGCGCCCGCGCCCGGCTCCAGCCCCGACACCTGCTGGAGGGTGGTGCGCAGCCCGATGCAGGCCAGCGCGTGCGCCTCGGCGGCCAGCGCCCCGATCCGCGCCCGGTACGCCCCGTCGAGTCCGGCGCAGCGCGCGATCAGCGCCTCCAGGCCGGTGTCGAAGGTCATCTGGTCGGCCATGTGGACCCGCTCGTTGCCGAGGGTGTTGCGCGCGACCTTCCATCCGTCGTCGGCGGCTCCGACCAGCGCGTCCGGCGGCAGCAGCACGTCGTCGAAGTAGACCTCGTTGAAGAGGGCCTCGCCGGTGATCTCCTTGAGCGGCCGGACGTCGATGCCGGGCGTCCGCTTCATGTCGACGACGAAGTAGCCGAGCCCCTTGTGCTTGGGCACGTCCGGATCGGTCCGGGCCAGCAGGATCCCGAAGTCGGCGCTGTGCGCGGAACTCGTCCACACCTTCTGTCCGTTGATCCTCCAGGAGCCGTCCCCGGTCCGCTCCGCCCTGGTCCGCAGCGAGGCCAGGTCCGAGCCCGCCCCCGGCTCGGAGAAGAGCTGGCACCAGGTGACGTCCCCGCGCAGGGTCGCCAGCGCGTAGGCCTCCCGCTGCGCCTCGGTCCCGTAGGCGAGCAGCGAGGGCACGACCCAGGTCGCGATCCCGAGGTCGGCGACCTTGACCCCGGCCGCCCGCAGCTCCTGCTGGACGACGAGCTGTTCGACGGGCCCGGCGCCGAGTCCGTAGGGCGGCGGCAGGTACGGCGCCGCGTATCCGGTGGGGGCCAGCACCCGGCGGGCGGCGGCCGGGTCGAGGCCGCGCGCGTCCTCGATGGCGGTACGGGCCTTCGCGCGGTACGCCTCGGCCTGCGCCGGGAGTTCCAGCCGCAGCTCCCGCCGCGCACCGCCGGCCGCCAGCCGCACGGCCCGTACGCGGTGCCCGTCGCCGGGGCCCAGCAGCTGCCGGGCCACGACCGCCCGGCGCAGGTGGATGTGGGCGTCGTGCTCCCAGGTGAAGCCGATGCCCCCGAGGATCTGGATGCAGTCCTTGGCGCAGGTGTAGGCGGCGTCGAGCGCCGTCCCGGCGGCGAGGGCGGCGACCAGCGAGCGCACCTCCGCGGGCTCGTCCGTACTGCCCGCGGCGTCCCAGGCCAGGGCTCGGGCCTGCTCCAGGCGCACCAGCATGTCGGCACACAGGTGTTTGACGCCCTGGAACTGCCCGATGGGCCGCCCGAACTGCTCGCGGATCTTCGCGTACTCGGCGGCGGTGTGCAGCGCCCAGGCCGCGGTGCCGCAGGCGTCGGCCGCGAAGAGCGTGCAGGCCAGGTCCCGGACCAGGGCCGCGTCCAGCTCCAGCACCCGGCCGGGCCCGGCGACGACCCCGTGCGCGTGCACCTCGGCGGTGGGCCGGGTCGGGTCGGCGCTCTCGTGCGTACGGATGTCCAGCGAGGCGGCGTCCACCGCGAACCAGCGGGTCCCGTGCGCGGCCTCGGCCGCCAGCAGGACGAGGTCGGCCTCGCCCGCGCCGAGCACGGGCGGCGCGGCGCCGTCGAGCAGGTACCCGCCGCCCTCCACCGCGACGGCCGTCAGGCTGCCGGGCCCCAGCGCGACGGCCCCGACCCGGCTGCCGTCGCCGAGCGCGGCGGCCAGCTCGGCCGAGCCGGCCCGGTCCAGCAGCACGCAGGCCAGCACGCTGGGCAGGTACGCCCCGGGCAGCGCCCCCCGCGCGGCCTCCTCCACCACGACGGCGAGATCGAGCAGGCTCCCGCCCTCCAGGTGCGGCGCGAGCAGCCCAGAGGCGGCGAGCGCGTCCCAGTACGCGGGCCGCGCCCCGGTCTGCGGCGGGGTGTCGAGCAGCTTGCGCACTTCCTCGGGCGGCACGGTCCGCGCCACCCAGCCGCGTACGGCTTCGGCCAACTCCCGCTGTTCTTGCGTGATTCCGATGCCCATGCGCGGCAGACTAGAACACGTTCCAATCTGACGGAAGGTCAGATGAAGGTGTTCCTTCGCGGGGGCCCGGCGGCCGGGGGGTCAGGACCGCTCGTAGTAGTACCCCTCACCGTGCGACGGCCCCACGTTGTGCTGGATCCCCATCGGCTCGCTCTTGGTGAAGAACGACGGGTCGAGCGTCCCGCAGAACTGGTTGTTGGACTTGGACTTGTCCTCCGCCCCCGCGCTGACGTTCATCTTGTTCCCGCCCGTCACCGACACCACCTTGGCCATGTACTCGCAATGGCCCATCTGGTTGTCGGAGATCACGCGGATGGCACCGGTGCGGCTGACGGTCACCGTGTCCGGCTGGCCGATGTTGAACTGCCCCTTGTAGGTCCAGGTGCCGACGAAGTACGCCGGTACCGCGTCTCCGCCGGAGGAACCGCCACCGCTCGGCGAGCCCCCGCCGCCGGGCGTGGTGGGCCCCGTGCCGGTGCCGCCCGCGGGGGAACCGCCGCCGCCGTTCGCGCCCCCGGCCACGACGCCCCCGCTGGACTTGGTGCCGCCGCTCCCGCTGCCACCGGGGGCGCCGGCGCCACCGCCGGGCGTCCCCGCACCCGCGGCGCCGCCGACCTGGCCGCCGTCCGGAGTACCGGGGGCGAGACTCTGGGGGTCCTGCGGGCTCTGCGAACCCGGGCCCGGCGAACCGCTCGGCGCCGCCGAGGAGCCGCCCCCGCCCGGCGTCACGGGTGCGCCGGCCGCCGGGGACTTCGCCTCCGGTGACGTGCCGCCGCCGAACGGCTGGAGCAGCGCCACCGTGCCACCGCCGATCGTGATCACGAAGACGGCCGGCAGGGCCACCGTCAGGCGCCGCCGCGCGCGCCGCCGGCCCTGCCCGGTCTCGGCCACTGCCACCGGCCCGCCCGCGGGCCCCGGCGTCGCCGCCACCGGCTCGGCGGACCCGACCTCCGGGCGCAGCCCGAGCGTCGCCCGGTCCGTGGGGTCCACGGC
>NZ_JBHWVM010000166.1:0-7212 GCF_042736805.1 Streptomyces sp. NPDC060031 | reverse complement strand
GCCCCGGAGCGCCGGTGCGGCCCCGCGCGGCGGCATCGGCGCACCCGCCGGAGGCGGCCCGCGTGGCGCACCCCCGGAGAGCTGCGGCGTGGCGTGCCGGGCTGTCAAGGAGTGCCAGAAGTATGGCCCCCCGCGCGGTTTCTGACGTACCGTCATCTCCGCTCGGGGCCATGCCCCGCTCGGCCCAGCCCGGCCCGTGCCCAGGAGGTCCGCCATGCCCGCCGACCGGCCCGTACCGCTCGACGAATACCCCGTCCACCAGGCCCCGTTGTCGATGAAGCACCTCGTCAGCGGCGACCGGAACGCCTACGACCGCTGCATCTTCCACGTCTTCGACCACGCCGGCCGAGCCGTCCTCATCCTCGGCCTCGGCGTCTACCCCAACGCCGGCGTCATCGACGCCTACGCCACCCTGCGCATCGGCGACGAACTCCTCGCCGTCCGCGCCTCCGACGCCCTCACCGACGACCGCATGAACCTCTCCGTCGGCCCCCTGCGCATCCTCGTCGACACCCCCCTGAAGCAGATCACCCTCCAGTGCGACCCCGACCCCGAAGACCCGGACGGGCTCTCGTACGACATCACCTGGACCGCCGAGTTCCCGGCCGTCTGGGAGCCCCACCACATCCAGCGCCGCGGCGACCGCCTCATGCTCGAAGGCCGCCGCTTCGTCCAGGCGGGGAACGCCTCCGGGACCATCCGCGCCAAGGGCGAGGAACTCACCCTCACGCCCCGCGAGTGGACCGGCACCCGCGACCGCAGCTGGGGCGTACGCCCCATACCCGGAGAGGAAGGCGGCCGCGCCGCCGAGGAGCACAGCCCCGAGGGCTTCCACTGGCTCTGGATCCCCGTCCGCTTCGAGGACCGCTTCCTCATGGTCATCGCCCAGGAGGACGCCGACGGCCACCGCACCCTGAACGAGGCCGTCCAGGTCTTCCCCGAGGGCAGCGGCCGCCATGACGTCCAACTCGGCTGGCCCCACACCGAGATCCGCTACCGCCCCGGCAGCCGCCACCCCCGAAGCGCCGTCGTCCACCTCACCGACCCGGCCCGCAAACCCCTCGAACTCGGCGTGGAGATCCTCAACTCCTCCCCGCTCGCCGTCGGCGCCGGCTACCCGCCCGCCGCCGACTGGCAGCACGGCACCTGGCAGGGCCGCGGCTGGAGCGACCGCCGCGTCTACGACCTCTCCGACCCCTCGGCCCACCCCATGGCAGCCTTCGGCGTCACCGACCACTCGGCCCGCTTCACCCTCGACGGGCAGACCGGCCACGGCATCTTCGAGCACGGCAGCTTCGGCCGCCACGACCCGAGCGGCTTCGCCGACTACTCCTCCGTCGCGCAGTAGAGAGAGTCAGGAAGGGACCCACCCATGGCAACGGCACCGCGTCCCCGCACCTCCACCCGCGAACCCGAGGAACTCACCCGGCGCCTCACCGCCTGGCTCCGCACCCGGCTCCCCGGCGCCGAGGTCGCGGGCGCCCGCGTCCCCGGCTCCAACGGCATGTCCAGCGAGACCCTGCTCTTCGACATCGAGCACCCCGACACCCCGATCGCGGCCTGCGCGCTCCGCCTCGCCGCCGACCCCGCCGCCTACACCGTCTTCCCCACCTACGACATGGCCCGCCAGCACCGGGTGATGAGCCTGGTCGCCACCCACACCGACCTCCCCGTCCCCCGCGTGCAGTGGCTGGAGGAGGACCCCGGTCCGCTCGGGGCGCCGTTCTTCGTCATGGCCCGCGCCGAGGGCCGCGTACCGCCCGACGTCATGCCCTACACGTACGAGGGCAACTGGCTGCACGCCGCGACCGACGCCGAACGCGCCACCCTCCAGGAGGCCACCGTCGCGCTGCTGGCCCGCCTGCACGAGCAATTCCCGCCCAAGGAAGCGGAGTTCCTTATCCCGCCGGGCGAGGGCAGCCCGCTGCGCCGCCACGTCGACGCCCAACGCGCCTACTACGAGTGGGTGGTGGCGGGCCTGGCCCGCTCACCGCTGCTGGAGCGGGCCTTCGGCCGCCTGGAGGAGCTCTGGCCGGCCGACGAGGGCGAGGCCGTCCTCAACTGGGGCGACGCCCGCATCGGCAACGTCATCTACCGGGCCGACGGCTTCGAACCCGTCGCCGTCCTGGACTGGGAGATGGCCGCATGCGCCCCGCGCGAGGTCGACCTCGGCTGGACCGTCTACCTCCACCGGTTCTTCCAGGACCTCACCGTCGGCTTCGGCCAGCCCGGCCTGCCGGAGTTCCTGCGCCGCGAGGACATCGAACGCCGGTACGCCGAACTCACCGGCCACACCCCGCGGAACATGGAGTTCCACACCCTGTACGCCGCCCTGCGGCACGGGATCGTCATGCTGCGCATCGCCTACCGGCAGGCGCACTTCGGCGAGGTCGAGATCCCCGCGGAACCGGACGGCCTGATCCTGCACCACGCCAGCCTGGCCGCCATGGTGCAGGGCACGTACTGGTGACTCGCGGTCGCGCTCAGGCGGCCTGCGCGTGCCGCCGCATCCGGGGCAGCACCGCGGGCTCCGGCATCCGCACCGGACGCGAGCCCGGGCCGCCGACGTGCGAGAACGGCTGCGTCCGCCAGTCCAGCCCGAGCGGCAGCGTGAGGTGCACGACGGGCTCCAGCTCGGGCGCCTCCCCGCCGCCGAAGTCGACGGTGGGCAGCGCGTCGGCGGCGGGCCGCCCGGTGCCCGCGCACACCGTGAGCCCGAACGGGTTCCACGGGGTCAGGCAGAGCGCGTGCTGCGGCAGGAATTCCTCGTCCGCGACGAGGGCGATCGACTGGCCGCAGTCGGGGCAGATCGCGTGGTGGATCTCGAAGCCCTCGGCGTCATAGAGGTATTCGAGTTCGTCACCCTCCTCGGAATCGAGCGGTTCCAGGGGCTCCGGTTCGATGCGACCGGCGCGCTTGGTGTTCAGCATGGATGTACTCCCCCTTGGGTGGGCCGGGCGGGCAGGTTCTACGGCCTCGGCCACACCAAGCACTTCCCGTCGCGCGGCACGAGTAACCACAACCGCCGGGCCCACGCCTCCGTACCCTTGTGGCCTTGGTCACATGCCCGGCGCAGGTGCCAGCCGGTCCGTGGACAGCGCTGGGCCTGAAGCGCTCTTGGCCGTAGGTTGTGCGGCTATGAGCGCAATGGAGGAGCTGGACCGCCAGATCGTGGATCTGCTCGTGCGGGACGGGCGGATGAGCTACACGGACCTGGGCAAGGCCACGGGACTGTCCACATCGGCAGTCCATCAGCGAGTACGCCGTCTGGAGCAGCGCGGAGTGATCCGCGGCTACGCGGCCGTGGTGGACCCGGAGGCGGTGGGCCTGCCGCTGACGGCCTTCATCTCGGTCAAGCCGTTCGACCCGAGCGCGCCGGACGACATCGCGGAGCGGCTGGCCGGGGTCCCCGAGATCGAGGCCTGCCACAGCGTCGCGGGCGACGAGAACTACATCCTCAAGGTCCGCGTCGCCACCCCGCTGGAGCTGGAGGATTTGCTGGGCCGGCTGCGCGCCCTCGCCCACGTCTCCACCCGCACCACGGTGGTCCTCTCCACCCCGTACGAATCGCGCCCCCCGCGCGTGTGATGCCCTGACGCTCCCGTGCCGCCCCCGACGGAGGTTCGTGCGGGGGCCGCGGTCCGGCGGTGCAGGCCGACCCGCGAGACTGGTCCCCATGACAGACCGCACCGCCGACTCCGCCGACGCAGCCGGAGCAACCGGATCCGCCCGGACCGTCCTCCTGCGCGGGGGAGAGGTCCACAGCCCCGCCGACCCCTTCGCCACCGCGATGGTGGTCGAGCGCGGCCACATCGCCTGGGTCGGCTCCGAGGGCGCTGCCGACGCCTTCGCACAGGGCGTGGACGAGGTCGTCGACCTCGGCGGCGCGCTCGTCACGCCCGCGTTCACCGACGCCCACGTCCACACGACCTCCGCCGGCCTCGCCCTCACCGGCCTGGACCTGTCCGGGGCCGTCGACCTCGCCGACGCCCTTGACCGCGTACGCGCGTACGCGCGGAGCCGGCCCACCGACCGGGTGCTCCTCGGCCACGGCTGGGACGCCGCCCGCTGGCCCGAGCGCCGCGCGCCCCGCACGGAGGAACTCGACCTGGCCACCGGCGGCCGCCCGCTCTACCTCAGCCGCATCGACGCCCACTCGGCCGTGGTCACCACCGCCCTGCTGGAGCTCGTCCCCGGGGTCGGCGACGACGGCGCCCCGCTCACCCGCGACGCCCACCACGCCGTACGCCGCGCCGCGCTCGGCGCCCTCACCCCCGGCCAGCGCGCCGAGGCCCAGCGGGCCGCCCTGGACCGGGCCGCCTCCCTCGGCATCGGGTCCCTCCACGAGTGCGGCGGACCCGACATCTCCTCCGCCGAGGACTTCACCGCCCTGCTGGAGCTCGCCCGGACCCACCCCGGCCCGCGCGTCTTCGGCTACTGGGCCGACCGCGACCTCGGCCGGGCCAAGGAGCTCGGGGCCATCGGAGCCGCCGGGGACCTGTTCGTCGACGGCGCCCTCGGCTCGCACACCGCCTGCCTGCACGCCCCGTACGCCGACGCCTCCCACACCGGCACCGGCTACCTCGACGCGGGCGCCGTGGCGGAGCACGTCGCCGCCTGCACCGAGGCGGGACTCCAGGCCGGCTTCCACGCCATCGGGGACGCCGCGGTCACCGCCGTCGTCGACGGGGTCCGCGCGGCCGCAGAGAAGGTCGGCCTCGCCCGCGTCCGCGCCGCCCGGCACCGCGTCGAGCACGCCGAGATGATGACCCCGGCCACCATCGCCGCCTTCGCGGAGCTAGGCCTGACCGCCTCCGTGCAGCCCGCCTTCGACGCCTTCTGGGGCGGCGAGGACGGCATGTACGCCGACCGGCTCGGCGCCGAGCGCGCCCGCACCCTCAACCCGTACGCCGCGATGCTCAAGGCGGGCGTCCCCCTCGCCTTCGGCTCCGACGCCCCCGTCACCCCGCTCGACCCCTGGGGCACCGTCCGCGCGGCCGCCTTCCACCGGACCCCCGAGCACCGGATCTCCGTACGGGCCGCCTTCACCGCCCACACCCGTGGCGGCTGGCGGGCCCTCGGACGGGACGACGCGGGCGTCCTCGTACCCGGCGCCCCGGCCGACTACGCCGTCTGGCAGACCGCGGAACTGATCGTCCAGGCCCCCGATGACCGGGTCGCCCGATGGTCCACCGACCCCCGCTCGGGCACCCCCGGACTGCCCGACCTGACCCCCGGCGCCGATCTTCCGGTGTGCCTGGCCACCGTGGTCGGCGGCCGGGAGGTATTCGTACGGCCACAGGGGTGATGAGACCGGTCGCGGTTCGGTAAGGGCGGTCGGATCCGGATAAGTTCGGCCGGGTCCACCACAGGACGTCCGTACCGGACGGACCCGTCCGCTCTGCCGCGCCCGCGCCTCGGGGGCAAGGGAAGGTTTCGCCGGTGGGGGCACCCCCAGGCCGTAGCTGGGGGAGGGTGGCCCCAGGTCGGGCCCGGCGGTCCAGTAGACAACGGCCATGGCGACCCGCAGCCAGCGGGAGCCGGGTCGGCCCGAAGGACCGCTGGCCCCGATCGCTGTTCTAAAATCATCCTCTGTGACAAGACGTACGGGACGTACGAGAACGCAAAAGGGGACCCAGTGAGCGACGGCGGACAGCGGAGCTACGGACCGCTCGGCACGGCCTTGGTGATCATTCCGACCTACAACGAGGCGGAGAACATCGGGCTGATCGTCGGCCGCGTCCGCGCGGCTGTGCCCGAGGCCCACATCCTGGTCGCGGACGACAACAGCCCGGACGGCACCGGCAAGCTCGCCGACGAGCTGGCGGCCGGCGACGACCACGTGCGCGTCCTGCACCGCAAGGGCAAGGAAGGCCTCGGCGCCGCCTACCTCGCCGGCTTCGCCTGGGGCCTGGAGAACGGCTACGGGGTCATCGTCGAGATGGACGCCGACGGCTCCCACCAGCCCGAGGAGCTGCCCCGCCTGCTGACCGCCCTGGAGGGCGCCGACCTCGTGCTGGGCTCCCGCTGGGTGCCGGGCGGCCGTGTCGTCAACTGGCCCAAGAGCCGCGAGTTCCTCTCCCGCGGCGGCTCCACCTACTCCCGCCTCATGCTGGGCGTCCCGATCCGGGACGTCACCGGCGGCTACCGCGCGTTCCGCCGCGAGACCCTCGAGGGCCTGGGCCTGGACGAGGTGGCCTCCGCGGGCTACTGCTTCCAGGTCGACCTGGCCCGCCGCGCCGTGGCGAAGGGCTTCCGCGTCGTCGAGGTGCCCATCACCTTCGTCGAGCGCGAGTTCGGCGACAGCAAGATGAGCAAGGACATCGTGCGCGAGGCCCTGTGGCGGGTCACCCAGTGGGGCATCCAGGCCCGCGCGGAGAAGCTGACCGGCAAGGCCAGGAAGGCCTGACCCCGGGCCGCCCCGGACACCCCTAGGGGATGTCCGGTACCTCCGACTGAGGTCGCTTTTATGCCCCGCCAGGCACACTGGTCATCATGACGACCGGCGTTTCTCCTTCGACGGCCCCCAGGCGGCGCTCGCCTGCCCGTACGCTCCTTCCCCTGGCGATCGCCGCCTGGCTGATCCTGGAGATCTGGCTGCTCAGCCTGGTCGCGGGCGCGGCCGGTGGCGGTGTGACCGTCGCCGCGCTGCTCGCGGGCGGCATGGTGCTCGGTGTGGTGGTCATCAAGCGGGCAGGGCGGCGTGCCTTCAAGAACCTGACGGAAACCTTCCAGCAGGTTCAGGCGGGCCGGCAGCCCAGCCCGCAGCAGCCAGGCAGCGGAAACGGCCTGACGATGCTGGCCGGCCTGCTCCTGATCATGCCCGGCCTGATCTCCGACGCGGTGGGTCTGCTCCTGCTGCTTCCGCCCGTGCGGGCCCTGGTCGGCCGCCGTTTCGCCCGCTCCCTGGAGCGCAAGATGGCCGCCGCGCCCGCCGGCACCTTCGGCGACGCCTTCCAGCAGGCGCGGATCCACCACCCCGACGGCAAGATCGTCCAGGGCGAGGTCATCCGCGAGGACGGTTCCCCGGCGTCAGGCCCGGGCACGGCCGAAGGCCACCGGCCGCCGCTCGCCCCGTAAGCGTCTCGCCCCGTTGGGCGTAAGAACGAAAAAGCTGAGGGGCGCGCCGCCCCCGCGGGGGGGGGCCCCCACAGATGAACAGGAAAACGCCCCCCCAGAAAAAGAGGAATAGGCGGTGACCCCCCCAGGAGC
>NZ_JBHWVM010000165.1:0-7428 GCF_042736805.1 Streptomyces sp. NPDC060031 | reverse complement strand
CGGCCGCAACCGGCCGGGGCGACCTCGACAAGTCGCTGGTGGCGTACGCACGCAGACACCGCCGCCAGCTGCGTGGCCACCAGTCCCTGGCCGCCGACTACGCCAAAGCCCGTCCGTTCAATCCCGGGGAGCGGCTGATGTTCTCGGCGGCAGCGCGCGATGAGCCGATGGCGCGGCACATCCATCTGTTCGCATCCCGCCTGATCGGTCCGCTGCGCTTCTTGAACCCCGTGGCGCTGGCCAAGGCTGCGGTCGTCAACATCAAGCACCGCGGGGCGACTCGCGGCTCCGGGCATGCGGCCGGATCATCCTGACGCCGGCCCGGGCGGTAGCCGGTAGCACCATTCGTAGCTCGGGTGGGGGACGCCGGGCGGGTACTCGAAGTCGACCTCGCCGAGGCATTCGAGTCCCGCCCGGCGGCAGACCCCGTTGGAGGCCGCGTGGTCCGTGCCCGGGAAAGCGTGGAGCGTGGTGCGGGTGCCGTGGGTGCGGACGTACGCCAGGAGTCCGGTCAGTGCGGCCACCGCCAGCCCCCGCCCCTGGAACTCGGGCAGGATCCCCCAGCCGGCCTCGTAGACCGGCTCGCCCCGCCAGTCGCGCTCCCAGAAGCCGACGGTGCCGACGCTCTCCCCGGAGGGTTCCAGCACCACGCGGAACATCCGCCCGGCGGCGGGCTCCCGCGCGCTCATGGCCTCGTACCGGCGCTGCCGGTCGACCAGCTTCTGTGGGGACTCGGGGCCGCCCAGGTACCCGGTCATCGCGGGCTCGTTCTTGCGCTCCAGGAGCCAGAAGTCCCCGTCGCCCCACGGCTCCAACCGCACACGTTTCTCCATGGGGCTCACATTATGCGGCTGGGCGTGCGGTGGCCCAGGAGCAGACCGAGTGGTTGATCACTTCCCGGTACGATGGGGTTCCGTAGTCCTGGACGCGGCTGACGGCGGTCACCGGCCCCAGTACGCCTCCTGACATCACGCCGCTGCGTCGGGGGACCAGCCATCAGGTCGCGCGTCTCCAGCCGGGTGTCACCCATGGGAAAGAATTCGCTATGACCGAGCAGGCGCTGGAGCGCATCGCCGGATACGAGCGCCGGTTCAACACGCTCTTCGAGGAGTACTTCGACGCGCTGAGCACCCGGCTCGATCCCCCGAAGTTCAGCCGTTTCGCCCCGGAATGCCTGGATTTGCTGCGGGACCTTTCCCTCCGCGGCGGGAAACGGATGCGGGTCGTCCTGCTTCATGAGGCAGCCGGCCTGGTCACTGCCGATCCGGTCGAAGGACTGGACGCCGCAGCGCTGAGTATCGAGCTGCTGCAGACCCACGGTCTGGTGCACGACGATCTCATAGATGACAGTCCCACCCGCCGGGGCGGCCCCACCACCTACTACGCCTACCGCGAGCGCTTCCCCCGCCACCCGCAGACGGCCCTTGGTCTGACCGTGCTCGCGGGCGACCTCGCACTCGCCCTGTCCCTGCAGGTACTGCTGGACGCGAAGGTCCCCGTCGCGATGCGGCAGGCCATGGTCGAGGCACAGACGCGGGCGGCAGCCGACACGTTCCTGGGCCAGATCATCGACCTGGAGCGCGACTTCACGGCCACCCCGGACGAGGACGTCCTGCACTGCGTGGCCGATTACAAGTCCGCCCGCTACTCGATCCTCCTGCCCCTGCAACTCGGGCTGTTGGCCGCGGGGGAGCAGCCGGCGCACTTCGAGCAGGAACTGCGCCAGTACGCACGGCTGGTCGGGATATGCGGGCAGATGCGCGACGACTATCTCGACCTGTTCGGCGACGCGGCCACCATGGGGAAGCCGACCGGTATCGACATCCGCGACGGGAAGCACAGCTACACGGTCAGCGCGCTGCTGTCCTCGGTGAGCGGCGCCGATCGCGGGGTGGTGGAAGCCGCCCTCGGCGACCCGTCCTGCACGCCGGAGACCATCGACGCTGTCCGGGAGATCGCTGAACGCTGCGGTGTGACGGTCAGGATGCAGACCGACATGCGGCGCTGCGCGGAGCAGGCTTCAGCGGTGGCCGCCGGCTGGCGGCCACGGTGGCGTGAGGAGGCGGTCACCTTCTTCGAGCGCGTGCCGCTGTGGAGCGTCCAGTGAGCAGTCCGAGAAAGCGGTCGGGGCCCCCGCGGCGAAGCTGAGGGTCCGCGGTGACAGTCGGTCCGCCGTGCTCTGTCAGCCGGTGTGAAGGATCCGGAAGCGATCGGGTGCCGCCGGATCTCGATCCGCGACTTGGACTGGCGCCCAAGCCCATTGCCACACGCTGATGCCCGGCGTCCGGGAGAACCGGATCTGCCCGCGGGTGCCCTCGACTGCGACGTGCGGCCAGGCTTCGGCAGTGCGCGCCCGGTCCGCGCCGTGAGAACGCAGCACATCGGCGAGTACGACGACCGTGTCGTATCCCTCGAAGGCGACGAAGGAGGGCGCTACGGCCAGCCGCTCGCGCAGGGCCGCCCCGACTCGTGCACCGAGGGGGCTGAGGTGCTCGGGCAGGTAGCGCAGGAACGGTATCGCGGCGCCGTCGTCGCCCAGCAACGCCGCCCATTCGGCGAACTCCGGTTGCCCGGCCGGAGCACCGATCATGAGGTCGGCGAGGCGCTGGTCGCGGCGGACGGACTTGACGATCGGTACTGCCGGCTCCGGGTGGCCGACCAGAAGCAGGAGGGCTGTCGCGCGATGGCCGACGAGTTCTTCGCACACGGCCGTGGGGGAGAGCGCGCGCATGTCGAGTTCGATGACGGCGCCGCCGCGTGGAGTGAGGTGGTCCCGCAGAATGCCGGCCCCGGATGCCCAGTAGACACTCGACTCGGCGGCTACGGCGATTCGCCTGTGGCCCGCGCCGAGGAGGAAGTCTGCGTAGATCCGCCAGCCGTGGGACTGCGCGGGGGCGAGGCGCGCGACCCATGGCGTCGGCTGTTCGGTGAGCGCGTCGAGAACCGCTGACGAGCAGAGGAACGGCAGGCCGAGGGCGTCGGCCCTGGCGGCAGCGGCGCGAGCGACGACGCTGTGATACTCGCCTGCCAAGGCAGCGACGCCCAGGCGAGCCAAATCATCCACGGCCGCCGCGGCCTTCTGCGGATCAGCCGCGGTGTCCCGGACGACCAGCTCGAGTGGTCTGCCGAGGATCCCGCCCGCGTCATTGACTTCGCGCACGGCCAGCTCGAGTCCGGCGAGCAAGTGTTGGCCCGCCTCGACCCAGCCAGGCCGAGTCAGCGGAACGAGAGCGCCGATCTGGACGGCTGACCCGTCGGTCCGCGCCGTGCCGGTCGGCGATGGTGGCGTACTCATGCGGTGGCGTCTCCCGTGTGGTGATTCGGTTGCGGTGTGCCCGGATCACAGGGTGGCAAGGCCCGGCAGTACGCGTTCATCGCGTCCCGCCGTGGCGGGCGCACCTGGGTGACCATGCCGGACATTGCATCCACCGCCATCGCCGACGGGCAACCGATTTATCCGGTCGTTGAGCTGCCGGGCTTCCACGAATCCTGGTGGCGGGATAACGCCTGCCGCTGTGCGGCTGGGCCGGATTCGGGTTGTCCCACATCCCGGCGAACGCCGGAGCCGATGGCAGCATGGGCAGGGCCGAGGGCGAGGGAGCGGCGTGGGGGTCGGCCGGCGGCGGAGACGGCACCGGGCCTCCTCCCGGAGGAGGAGGCCTGACCGGGGCGCGGGTCCCGGCGGGAGAGGTGGGCGGGACCGGGGGCCTCGTCCACGCAGGCGATGTGCCGTACCAGGGCAGGTTCCTAGCCTCGGGGCATGTGATCACACGAAGCAGTCGACGCGCGGGATGCCGCCGACCCGGTGAACGCCCGGGGCGGCAGGACTGCCGCCCCGGACACCGCCTTCTGCGTCACCGACCGTACCCAGCAGCCCAAGGAGATCCGTGACCACCCTCAGCTCCGCCGCTCGCCGCGCCTGCGCCGTGAGCCTCGTCCTCGCCGCCTGCCTCACCACTTCCCCCGCCGTGGCCGCAGCCGCCTGGGCCCCGGCCCAGGAGGGCTCCGGGGCCGGGCTCGACCGGTACTACCGGCAGCACCTCGGCTGGGGCAGCTGCGTCAAGGGCTCCGACGACACGGCGGGCCGCGTTCTGGACGAGGCCGGTGTGCAGTGCGCGGACCTGACCGTGCCGCTGGACTACGCCGACCCCGCGGGGCGCACGATCACCGTGGCGGTGTCCCGGCTCAAGGCCACCGACACCCGCCACCGCATCGGCTCGATCCTCCTGAACAACGGCGGGCCGGGCGGACCCTCGGTCGAGTCACCGCCGGACGTCCGCAAGGCCATGAAGGACGTCGGCGCGCGCTACGACATCATCGGCTTCGACCCGCGCTTCGTCGGCCGCAGCACCCCACTGGACTGCGGCTGGCCCGTCGGGGTGGCCTGGTTCTCGGCCGGAACCAGCCGGGCGGGCTTCGACCGCCAGGTCACCCTGCAGAAGAGCCTGGCCGACAAGTGCCGCGCCGCCGGCGCGTCGATGCTCCCGCACATCACCACCCGCAACACGGCCCGCGACATGGACGTCATCCGCGGCGCGCTCGGCGAGCGGAAGATTTCCTACCTGGGCTACTCGTACGGCACCTACCTGGGCGCGGTCTACACGCAGATGTTCCCCGGCCGCTACGACCGGGTGGTGCTCGACGGGGCGATCGGCCCGGGCGACTACCGCCCCCGGTTGCTGAAGGGCTCCGAGCGCGAGAACGAGAAGGCGCTCTCCGACTGGGCCGCCTGGGCGGCGCAGCGCCACGACACCTACGGCCTCGGCCGCACCCGCGCCGAGGTGCTCGCGACCGTGGACCGCGTTGTCGCGGCGTCCGCGCGCGGCCCCCTGGCCGTCGGTGTCGGCGCCGATGCCTTCCGGCTCGACGACAGCCAGGTACCGGTCCTCCTTTTGACGGGCGTCGCGGACGACACCGACCCGACGCGGGCATCCCTCGCCGAGCAGCTGTCCGTACTGCACATGGCCGCACAGGGAGCGGCCCCGACCACGCTGTCACCGGGTTTCGCCGCGACGCTTCGGTACATGCTCCGCGGCGGGGCCGAGCCCTCCGGCGTGCAGCTCGCGATCCTCTGCGGGGACGTGGCCGCCCCGCGCGATCCCGAGCTCTACTGGCGGGACATCGAGCGCAGCCGGGCCGCGCACCCGCTGTTCGGTCCGCTGACCAACAACATCGGCGCTTGCGCCTTCTGGGACCGGCCGCGCGAAGAGCCCACCCGGGTACGGCGCGACGTCCCGGCTCTGATCGTGGCCGCCACCGGCGACCCGCGCACCACGTACAAGGGCAGTGTCGCACTGCGCAGCCTGCTGCCGAGCTCCAGGCTGGTCACCCTTGAGGGCGCCAACCGGCACGCCCTCTTCGGGCGCTACGGCAACACCTGCGTGGACAACGAGGTCAACAGGTACCTGGCCACCGGCAAACTGCCGACGAAGGATCTGACCTGCGTCAAACAGACCGGCCGAGGGTTGTCGCGCAACTGATCAGGTGAGCGACAGCCCTCGGTTGGGCCGCGAGGGATGTGTGCGTGATGGATCAGGCCGAGGCGCCGCGCCGGACCTCAGCCGACCTGGACCGTGACCGTACGACCCGGGGCCACGGCCGGGGTGACGTAGGTGTACGTCACCCCGTCCACCACCTTGGTGCGGGCCGGCTGGGCCACCCCGTCGACCTTGAGCGTGGCGTACGTGCCGGGGAAGCGCGCCTCCCAGGTGTAGGCGGAGCTGCCCGAGGCGTGGGTGAGCGAGGACTTCGTCGCCCCGTCGTGGCGCAGGGAGAACACCGAGTCGCCGACCCGGAGGTCGTCGATCCGCAGCCAGTCCATGCCCGACGGCAGTCGGGACTGCGTGCTCAGGGCGTGCGCGGGCGCGTTGGGAGCGACGCCCATCAGGCCTTCGACGGTCTGGCCGAGCAGGGTGAAGGAGACCTCGGGGTAGTCCCCGTTGGTGCCCTGCTTGGTGTTGACGTGCTGGACGTCCTTCCGGTCGTAGACGTGCTTCATCCACTTCCAGGCGGTGTCGTTGCGGTTGTTCCGGAAGAAGGTGTCCGGCAGGTAGGTCAGGGCCTCGATGTTGGTGGGCCGGTCCGCGCCCGAGGCCTGCGCGTCGATGTAGTCGAGGTAGGCGTCCCGGCGGGCGCCGGGGTCGACGATCTGCTTCATCGGCATGAACCAGCTGTTCTCCTTGCCCCAGCCGGTCAGGGCGCGCCCGTCCGTGGTGTAGCCGCGGACCATGTCCGCGCCCGAACCGGTGCCGCTCCAGGTCGAGTTGAAGTACGCCTTCAGGTCCCGTGCCTTGGCTTCGTAGCGGTCGGCGAGCGCGCAGTCCCCCTTGGCGCGGGCGAGGGAGGCCATCGCCAGGTACGCCTGGTACTGGGAGCCGATCGCGTCGCCGGCTTCGGCGAGCGGCTCGCCGCTCTGCTCGTTGTAGCTGGCGGTGCCCTGGAAGATGCCTCGGCCGGTGCCCTCGGCGACCTTGACCGCGCCGTTGTCCTTGAGCCCGTCGTGCAGGGTGACGAACTCGTCGGTGGCGTGCCGGTAGAAGTCCCACATGGTCGGGTCATCGAGGTAGGAGCGGTCGCCGCTCCAGCGGTACGCCTCCTCTGACTTCTGCACCAGCTCGAAGGTGGCGGGCACCTCGCGGACGAAGTTGGTGGGGCTCTTGTAGTCGATCGAGAGGTAGGTCGAGGCGTCGAAGTTGAGCGCCCACGCCGGGTAGTACTTGTGCGCGGCGGTGGCGGACGCGGCGAACGAGCGGAGCATGCTCTTGTTCTCCGCGTGCAGGCCGAGGACCCCGGCGCCGGCCACTTGGTGGGCCATGTCGCGGGAGTAGTAGCCGCTGCGGTTGGCGTAGCCGGCCCAGTAGGAGGCGGCGTACGTGCCGCTGCCGCTGCCGCCGGTGTGGTTCTCGTCGACGTTGAGCGGGCCCTGGGTGCCGGGGAGTTGGACCCAGCTGTTGGCCTTCCGCTTGGACCAGTCGAACATCTCGACGATCTTCGGATCGGAGGAGCTGATCCGGGGGTCCGCGGGGGAGGCGGGGGAGAGCATCAGGTCGTCGGCGTTGACCCAGCCGTCCCCCGACTCGAAGGCGATCTCGAGCGTGTCACCGGGTGCGAGGCCGATCCGGCTGAGCGTGTAGCGCCGGTAGTTGGAGGCGCTCGGCAGGGTCTGGGCCGCGGCGACCGTGCCGTTGACGCGGGCGACGTACCGGCCGTTCGGCCCGCCCGTCGCGATCCAGGCGGATATGTCGTACACCCCCCGCCCCGTGGCCGTCACGGTCTGGGACACCTTCATTCCGGGCCCGCCGTCGAGGTAGGCGAGCCGCGCCCCGCCGTGCGGGTAGTTCGTGGCGACCCCGGTACCGGCGGTGAACCGCCAGCCCGTGCCGCCCTGTTCGAAGCCGGGGTTGGCGACGGTGAGCGCGGCGGGAGCGG
>NZ_JBHWVM010000164.1:0-7495 GCF_042736805.1 Streptomyces sp. NPDC060031 | reverse complement strand
GCTCCCCACCCTTCCGGGTGGGGAGCCGTTGCCCTACAGTCGCCTGACGCTCCGTCAGATGTGGCGGGTCGGCCACGGCATCGCGGAGGGGACCGTACATGCGCCTCGGACTCGCACTCGGCTACTGGGGCCGCGGCCCCAGCCCGGCCCACCTCGACCTCGCCGTCGAGGCCGAGAACCTCGGCTACGACTCGGTGTGGACCGCCGAGGCCTGGGGCTCGGACGCCTTCACCCCGCTCACCTGGATCGCCGCGCACACCTCGCGGATCCGGCTCGGCACCGCCATCGCGCAGATGGCCGCCCGCACCCCCACGGCCACCGCCATGCAGGCCCTCACCCTGGACCACCTCTCCGGCGGCCGGATGATGCTGGGCCTGGGCCTGTCCGGCCCGCAGGTGGTCGAGGGCTGGTACGGGCGCCCCTTCCCCGCGAGCCCGCTCACCGCGACCCGCGAGTACGTCGACGTCATCCGCCAGGTGCTGCGCCGCGAAGCCCCCGTCACCCTCGACGGCCGCTTCCACAGCCACCCGTACCGCGGGTCGGACGGCACCGGGATCGGCAAACCGCTCAAGTCCATCACCCACCCGCTGCGCGCGGACCTGCCGCTCCTGCTGGGCGCCGAGGGGCCGAAGAACATCGCCCAGACGACCCGGATCGCGGACGGCTGGCTCCCGCTGTACTGGTCGCCGACCCGCACCGACGTCTACCGGGCTTCCCTGACCGACCTCCCCGAGGGATTCATGATCGCCCCGATGGCCCGGGCCGCGGTCTGCGACGACGTCGCCGAGGGGCTGCTGCCCGTCAAGGCCATGCTCGGCTTCTACATCGGCGGCATGGGCCACGCGGCCCGCAACTTCCACGCCGACCTGATGGCGCGGATGGGCTACGAGGAGGAGGCGCACCGCATCCAGGAGCTGTTCCTGGCCGGGCGCAAGGAGGAGGCGGTCCTCGCCGTCCCGGACGCCTTCGCCGACGAGATCTCCCTGATCGGCCCGCGCGAGCGGATCGCGGAGCGCCTGGAGCTGTGGCGCAAGGGCCCGGTCACCGACCTGCTCCTCACCGCCCCGGACCCGCACACCCTGCGCGTCCTGGCGGAGCTCAACAGCTAACTCAACAGCTAGTTCAACAGCTAGTTCAACAGCTAACTCGACAACTAGTTCTCCGACTGGTCCGGTGGCGTCTCCGCGGCCTGCGGCACGGCCGCCAGCAGCTCCCGCAGGTCCAGCGGCATCACGGCGATCTCCATCGTCCCGCCGCCCGCGTACGCGCAAGTGACGATCCGCGACCCCGGGTTGATGGAGATCCCCTCCCGCACGGAGGGCGCCCGCACAGCCGTGGCCCGGCCGTCGGCCAAGGCCACCGGGTCTCCGCGCCGGGGAACCCAGTGGGCCGCGCCCTGCTCGGCGTACACCCGGCCGACGCGCCAGCGGCCCTCGCCGGCGGGCTGCCGCGCCATGCACGGGATCCCGGCAGCCGGCCCGGCGGCCACCCGCGCACGGTGCTTACGCCGCAGGAGCCACCCGGCGCCGGCGGCCCCGGCGAGGGCCGCTGTCGAGGTGAGGACGGAATCGATCACACGACCCATTGAAACAGGTGGCCGGGGCTAGCCGCCCAGCTGGCCGACGCTCGGGACCTGGTCGGTCACCGTCGCGCCCGCGCCCTTGCCCGCTTCCTTGACGCCGTTGATGACGTCCTGGAAGGAGCCGATGTCGGCGTCACCCGCCTGGCCCTTGCGGAGCTTGCTGCCGAGGCCCTTGAGGGATTCGATGCCCGCCGTCAGCGGGACCATGGCCTTCGACAGCAGCGGGTCGCCCTTGGCGTTGTCGGCCGCCGCCTTCAGCCGGTTGTACGCGAAGGCACCCGCGAGGCCGGCCTTGATGAGCGCGAACGTACGGCCCTTCGCGCCCTTCTTGAACTTGCCCGCGCGGTACGGCTTGATGATCCACTGGTACGTCGCCCCGGCCGCGAGCCCGGCATTGGCGACGAAGCGCGTCTTGGCGAACTTCTGCTTCTCCGCCGACGTGCTGGGCGCGGGCGTCGCCGCGGCCAGCTCGTCCTCCTCCGCTGCGGCCGGCTCCGCGGCCGCGAGGGCGGCCAGCTCGGCGACCGCCGCGGCGGAGACGACCTCCTCGCGTTGGCCTCCACCGTCACCGCCGCCGCTGCCGCAGGCGGTGGCACCGGCGACCAGCGCGGTGGACAGGACCAGCGCCGTGAGGGCGCGGCGGAATCGGACGGTGGTGGGTACGGCCACGATTGCCTCCGGGGACTGGGGTGTCCCCCGCAGCCTCACCCCGGCCGCCAGACCGCACCACTTGGGGGACCCGTTCGGGTTTGCGCCCCGCCCGGGCGGCAACACGCGCTGCATGCCCACACACACGCGAGTACGCACCCGAGGAAGCAGCCAGGCGGGCCGGGCCGTCGCACTGGTGGCGGACGCACTGGCCTTCGTGATCGTCCTGTGGATCCTGCTGTACCTGCTGGACGCCAACCAGGGCAACGGCCTGGTCGACTTCATCCACGACGCCGCCGCCTGGCTGTCCGGCTGGTCCTACGACCTGTTCACCTTCAGCCGCGCATGGGTCCAGGTCGTCGTCGGCCACGGCATCGCCGCCGTGACCTACCTCTTCATCGGCCACGCCGCCGCCGGCTGGCTCTACCGCCGCTGACGGCCCGTCTCAACCGCAGCAGTCGGGCTCCAGCCCGCTCGGCAGCGAGGTCCCTCCGAACACCTCGACGGTCGCCTCGTCCCCGCCCAGCGCCGCGACGGCGAGCAGGAGGGACCCGGCGGTCCAGGTGGTCTGCTCCACCGGCCACACCGCCTTGTCCTCGAACACGTAGCCCGTCCAGTACATGCCGTTCTCGGCCCGCAGGTGGCCGATCGACCGCAGGATCTCCAGCGCCCGGTCGGCCTCCCCCGTCGCCCACAGCGCGAGCGCCAGCTCGCAGGACTCCCCGCCCGTCACCCACGGGTTCGGCAGCACGCACCGCACCCCGAGGTCCGGGACGACGAACTCCTCCCACCGCTCCTCGATCCGCGCCCTCGCCTCGGCGCCGGTGAGCGCACCGCCCAGCACCGGGTAGTACCAGTCCATCGAGTAGTGGGACTTGTCCAGGAACCGCTCCGGGTGGCGGCGTATCGCATGCCCCAGCGCGCCCGCCGCCAGCTCCCAGTCCGGCTGCGGCTGCTCGCGGTGCTCGGCGATGGCCAGCGCGCAGCGCAGCGCCTGGTGGATCGAGGAGGACCCGGTCAGCAGCGCGTCGGTCACGGCCGCCCCGTCCGCCTCCCGCTTCCAGCCGATCTCGCCGCCCGGCTGCTGGAGCGCGAGCACGAACTCCACGGCCGCGAACACCGCCGGCCACATGCGGTCCAGGAAGGTGTCGTCGCCGGTCGCCAGGTAGTGGTGCCAGACCCCGACCGCGATGTACGCGACGAAGTTGGTCTCCCGGCTCGCGTCCTGCGGCTCGGCGGTGTCCACGCCGTCCGGCCGGTCGGCGTAGGCGGCGTGCCAGGAGCCGTCCTGGTTCTGGTGCCGCGCGAGCCACTCGTACGCCCGCTCCGCGGCCTCGTGCTCGCCCGCCACGTCGAGCGCCATCGCGGCCTCGGTGTGGTCCCACGGGTCCAGGTGGTGGCCGCGGAACCACGGGATGGCCCCGTCCGCGCGCTGCGCGGCGAGGATCCCCGCCACCGTCGCGGCGGCCTGCTCGGCGGTCAGTACGCCGTCCAGGACCAGGTGTTCCGGCTCGGTGCGCCCGGGCGAGGTCACAGGGCGGCGCCGACCGGGAGGTGCGGCTTGGTCGCGTACGCCACGAAGCTCTTGCCGATGACCGGGTTGAGCGCCTGCTCCGCGAGGCGCGTGGCCAGCGGCTTCTTCATGATGTCCCAGACCAGCAGCTTGTGGTACGCCTTGACCGGCAGCGCCTTGTCGTTGTCCACGCCGAAGGCGCACTTGAGCCACCAGTACGGGGAGTGCAGCCCGTGCGCGTGGTGCGTGCCGTACGGCTTGAGGCCCGCGGCCTCCATCTTGCCGAGGAGCTCGTCCGCCTTGTAGATGCGGATGTGTCCGCCCTCGACCTCGTGGTACGCGTCGCTGAGCGCCCAGCAGATCTTCTCGGGGCCGTAGCGCGGCACGGTGATGGCGATGCGTCCGCCGGGCTTGAGGACGCGGACCATCTCGGCGAGCACGCCCTTGTCGTCGGGGATGTGCTCCATCACCTCGGAGATGATCACGACGTCGAAGGACTCGTCGGGGAAGGGCAGCGCGAGGGCGTCGCCCTCCATGGCGGTGGCGGTGGCGCCGGCCGGGGCCTCGCCGGCCTCCTTCATCGCGGCGAACCACTTGGCGACCTCGCGGATCTCCTCGCCGTTGCGGTCGACGGCGACCACCTGGGCGCCGCGCCGGTAGCACTCGAAGGCGTGTCGGCCTGCGCCGCAGCCCAGATCGAGCACGCGGTCGCCTGCTGCGAGCGGGAACCGGGAGAAATCGACGGTCAGCACGTGGTCCTGCCTTCGCGGAGGTGGGGGCGGGGAGAGAGACGGAACGGGAGGAACAACGGGAGCGGCAACGGGAGGAGGAGCGACGAGAACGGGCCCGAGGTCACCGCGTACGGCGGGTACGGGCGGCCTGCTCGACGGCGGCGCGGTAGTGCACGACGGTCCCCTCGGCGGCTCTCGCCCAGGTGAACCGGGCCAGCACCCGATCGCGCCCGGCGGCGCCGAGGCGGGCGCGCAGTTCCGCGTCGCCCAGCAGCCGGCTCAGCGCGGCGGCCAGCGCGCCCGCGTCGCCCGGAGGCACCGCGAGGCAGGTCTCGCCGTCGGGGCCGGCGACCTCGGGGATCGCACCGCCGGTGGTGGCGACCAGCGGGGTACCGGTGGCCATGGCCTCGGCCGCCGGGAGCGAGAAGCCCTCGTACAGGGAAGGCACGCAGGCGATCTGCGCGCTGCGGACCAGGTCGACGAGCTCGGCGTCGGTGATGCCCTTGACGAAGCGCACCGCGTCCTGGAGCCCGTACGTCTCGATCGCGCGGGCGACCGGTCCGCGCTCGGCGCGCTTGCCGACGACGACGAGGTGGGCGTCGGGCTGCTCGGTACGCAGCTTCGCGAGCGCCTCGACGAGGTGGACGAGCCCCTTGAGCGGCACGTCGGCGCTCGACGTGGTCACGATCCGCCCGGGCACGACGGCCACGGACGCGTCGGGCGACCACAGGTCGGTGTCGGCGCCGATGTGCACGACGTGGATCCGCTCGTCGCGCACGCCCAGGTGCTCGGCGATCTCCTGCCGGGAGGAGCCGGAGACGGTGAGCACGGACGGCAGGCGGCGGGCGACGCGGCCCTGCATGCGCGTAAAGGCGTACCAACGCCGCACGGAGAGGCGCTTCTTGCGGTCCGGGGCGGCGGCGAGGTCGAGCTTGCGATCGACGGTGATGGGGTGGTGGATCGTCGTCACCAGCGGCGCGCCGAGCTCACCCAGCAGCCCGTACCCCAGCGTCTGGTTGTCGTGGATGACGTCGAACTCCCCGGCGCGCTCGCGGAGGTGGCGGCGGGCGCGCAGCGAGAAGGTCAGCGGCTCGGGGAAGCCTCCGGTCCACATGGTGGCGACCTCGACGGCGTCGATCCAGTCCCGGTACTCGTCGCGCTTGGGGGTGCGGAACGGGTCGGGGCTGCGGTAGAGGTCGAGGCTCGGGAGCTCGGTGAGGGTGGCGCCCGTGTCGAGCACGGGATAGGGCTGCGCGCCGATGACCTCGACGGAGTGGCCCAGCTTCACGAGCTCGCGCGAGAGGTGGCGGACGTAGACGCCCTGGCCGCCGCAGAACGGGTTCCCCTTATAGGTGAGGAGTGCGATGCGCAACGGGCGGTCGCCGTCGGTGGCGGCACCCACGAAAGGGCTCGTCACCATGGCCTCAGCGGTCACTCTCGGCCCCCTTCTCCCTGCACTTTCGCCGGAGCGTAACCGCTCGCATAATGTAGAACAAGTTTCAGACTTGATCCGTTGAAGACCATTGAATCTACCGGCCGGAAACTACACCGTAAGAGGTGGAGCAGGTGATTCGCGCCACGGCTCCGGCGCCTGACATGCTGGCTCCGGAGCAGACCTCGCCACGCCAGGAACGGGACACATGACAGCGGATGCGAAGGCCGTCACGAGACCGGCGACCATACCGGCGTCCCCTCCCCTGACGGAACGCCAGGAGGCACGTCGCCGCCGGATCCTGCACGCCAGCGCCCAGCTGGCCAGCCGGGGCGGCTTCGACGCCGTGCAGATGCGGGAGGTCGCCGAGTCCTCCCAGGTGGCGCTCGGCACGCTCTACCGCTACTTCCCGTCCAAGGTGCACCTGCTCGTCGCCACCATGCAGGACCAGCTCCAGCACATGCACACCACCCTGCGCAAACGCCCCCCGGCGGGCGACGAGCCGGCGGCCCGGGTGGCGGAGACCCTGATGCGCGCCTTCCGCGCCCTCCAGCGCGAGCCGCACCTGGCGGACGCGATGGTCCGGGCGCTGACCTTCGCGGACCGCAGCGTGAGCCCCGAGGTGGACACGGTCTCCCGCCTGACCACGGCGATCATCCTCGACGCGATGGGCCTGGACGCCCCACCGACCCCGGAACAGCTCTCGGCGGTCCGCGTGATCGAGCACACCTGGCACTCGGCCCTGATCACCTGGCTCTCGGGCCGCGCCTCGATCGCCCAGGTCAAGATCGACATCGAAACGGTCTGCCGCCTGATCGACATAACGGCCCCGGATTAGGCCTGATCCCGCCTGCGGGGCGGGGGTGACGGCGGCGGCGTCGCCGGCGGCCCAGGGCGGGACCGGGCGGGACCGGGCCCGACCGGGAGCGCGACAGGGTTTGGGGGTTTCCCACTTTCCCGTGCTGCATTGGGGGGCGGGGGGCCGGCCCGGCGAAAGGCGGCCCCAACCTGCCCCGAACGGTGGCCAGATGACCATAGAGGGGGGTCAGGCGCGTCAGACCGTTACGCACTCCACTTGCTCAGCGTCCGCAGACCGTCCGTGGCCGGACATAAGCCGCCAACGATCGCTACACGCTCCTACGAGACGGCGACTGCGGGCTGAATTGGGCGCCTCACGCACCACCTGGACCCGATCCCGCCCCGGATCGCCCCGGATCGCCCCGCAGGTCACAGCAGCCCCAGACGGTCGTCAGTCGCGGTCGGCGAGGAGTGTGCAGAGAGTGTGGGCGGCTTATGTCCGGCCACGGCCGGTCTGTGGACGCTGAGCGAGTGGAGCCCGTCGCGGTCTGACGCGCCTGACCCCCCGACAGGATCATCCAGCCACCGTTCGGGCAAGGTTGAGGCCGTCTTTCGCCGAGGCCTCCTCCCATCCAGCAAGGGCGTATGGCTAGGAGGTCAGATCGGTCCGTCCCCCGGCCCGTTCTTTTGGGGGTTTCCCGACAGTCTTCGTATTTCCGTGGCGGGCCGGCCTGTCAAGGGTGGCCGAAGGCCATCGCGCAGCGACGCGACCGCAGGGAGCGCCCTTGACG
>NZ_JBHWVM010000163.1:0-7729 GCF_042736805.1 Streptomyces sp. NPDC060031 | reverse complement strand
CATCTCGAAGCGTGGAGAACGGCCGCCTCCGCTGTCCCGAGAAACACTGCAGATCAGCAGGTCGGGTGACGAGCGAGGTTAAACAAAAAGCTCAGCGCAGGTGCGAGGTGTCGTTCAGCAGGCGCACCGAGGCGTTGCCGTCGGCGTAGTAGGCCACCGCCGACAGGGAGGCCGCCGACAGTTCCATGCGGAACAGCGCCTCCGGCGGAGCCCCCAGCGCGAGCCGGACCAGGACCTTGACCGGGGTCACGTGCGTGACCAGCAGCACCGTGCGGCCCGCGTACTGGCCCAGCAGCCGGTCCCGGGTCGCCGAGATGCGGCGGGTGGCGGCCGTGAAGCTCTCGCCGCCGCCCGTCGGGGCCGCCTTCGAGGAGTCCAGCCACGCCTGGAGGTCGTCGGGGAAGCGCTCGCGCACCTCGGCGAAGGTGAGTCCCTCCCAGGCGCCGAAGTCCACCTCGCGCAGGCCCTCTTCGACCACGACCTCCAGCCCGAGGCGGTCGGCGACGGCCTGGGCGGTCTCCCGGCAGCGGCGCAGCGGGGAGCTGACGACCGCCTGTACGGTGCCCCGCGCGGCCAGCGCCGCGGCGACGGCGTCAGCCTGGCGGCGGCCGGCCGCGGACAGCTCCGGGTCGGTGCCGCCGCTGCCGGAGAAGCGCTTCTGCGGGGTGAGGGCGGTCTCGCCGTGGCGCAGCAGCACGAAGGTGGCGGGGGTGCCCATGTCGGGACCCCAGCCGTTCGCAGCGGCCGGCACGGCGGGAGCCGGGATCCGGCTCGGCTCCGCGAACAGGGTGTCGGTGCCCCCCGCTTCGGCGGCCGTGGCCTGGGCCGCGCCGGTCCTCGTACCGCCGACGGAGGCGGAGGCCAGGGCTGCCCGTACGGCCGCGGCTCCGGCGACCGCGTCCCCGGGCGGACCGGACGCGGTCGCCAGGGCACGGGCCGCCGAGGAGTCCAGCGCGGCGGACGAGGCCGACGGCTCCCACTGCTTGCCGCGCTTGCCCGCGTCCATGGCCTCGTTGGCGAGCCGGTCCGCGTGCTTGTTCTTCTCGCGCGGGATCCACTCGTACGTCACCTGCGAGCGGGGCAGGATCGACGCCGCCTCGGCCGCGAGCGGCTTCATGTCCGGGTGCTTGATCTTCCAGCGGCCCGACATCTGCTCGACGACGAGCTTGGAGTCCATGCGGACGAGGATCACCGCGTCCGGGGCCAGCTCGCGGGCGGCCTTCAGCCCGGCGATGAGCCCCTTGTACTCGGCGACGTTGTTCGTCGCCACGCCGATGTACTCGGCGCGCTCGGCCAGCGTCTCCCCCGTCACCGGGTCCAGGACCACCGAGCCGTAGCCGGCGGGCCCCGGGTTGCCCCGGGAGCCGCCGTCGGCCTCGACGACGAACCGGACGAGCCTCTGCATCAGATGCCCGAGTCGGCCGTACGGACCAGGATGCGGCCGCAGCTCTCGTGGCGCACGACCTGGTCGCGGGCCGCGGCCTTGATCTCGTTGACCTCGGCGAGGTCGAGCTCCAGGCGGCAGCCCTCGCAGCGGCGCTGGTACAGGCGCGCCGCGCCGACCCCGCCCTGCTTGACGCGGATCTTCTCGTACAGGGCGATCAGCGCGGCGGGCATGGCCGCGACGATGACCTCGCGGTCCTTGCCGATGCCCGCGACCTCGGCGTCGATCTCACCGGTGGCGGCGTCACGGCGCGCGGTGGCGTCCGTCAGCTTGGCCTCCAGGGCGGCGACCCGCTCGATGAGTCCGGTGACCCGCTCCTGCGTGGCCTCCAGGCGCTCCATGACCTCCAGGACCACGTCCTCCAGGTCGCCCTGCCGCTTGGCCAGGGAGACGACCTCGCTCTGCAGGTTCGCCAGGTCCCGGGCCGAGACGCCCGCGCCGGATTCCAGCCGCGCCTGGTCGCGGGCGGCGCGCTGGCGCACCTGGTCCACGTCCTGCTCCGCCTTGGTCTGCTCGCGGGCGGCGTCGCTCGCCTGCGTCTGGGCGGCAACGAGCAGGTCGCGCTGCTGGGTGAGGTCCTTGGTCAGCGAGTCGACCTCGGCGTGCTCGGGCAGCGACTTGCGCTTGTGGGCGAGCTGAGACAGCCGCACGTCCAGGGCCTGGACGTCGAGAAGTCGGATCTGGTCGGCGGGCTCGGCGTTCAGTTGGGGGCTCCAGAGATAGAAGAGGGCAATGCGGAAGCGTCGGACGGCGCGTGGGCCGTCCACGGGTCGGTGACCGTGTGCGAGACGTGGGTCCGCAGACCCCAGCCGTGTCGCTCGGAGATCGCGTCGAGTTGCGCGGCGGCCTGCTCGCACCAGGGCCACTCGGTGGCCCAGTGGGCGGCGTCGACGAGGGCGAGCGGGCTTTGCTCGCGGGCCTCGGAAGCCGGGTGGTGGCGCAGGTCGGCGGTGAGGAAGGCGTCCACGCCCGCGGCGCGGACCTGCGCGAAGAGGCTGTCGCCGGAGCCGCCGCTGACGGCGACGGTACGGATCAGCGCGTCCGGGTCGCCGGCCGCGCGGATGCCCTGCGCGGTGCGCGGGAGCCGGGCGGCGGCGCGGGCGGCGAACTCGCGCAGGGTCTCGGGGTGGTCCAGCTCGCAGATCCGGCCGAGGCCGCGGCCGCCCGTGGGGTCGGTGGGGTCGGGCACGAGGGGGCCGACGACGCGCAGGTCCAGGGCGCCGGCGAGGGCGTCGGAGACCCCGGGCTCGGCGGTGTCGGCGTTGGTGTGGGCGACGTGCAGCGCGATGTCGTTCTTGATCAGCGTGTGCACGACGCGGCCCTTGAAGGTGCCGGCCTCGACGGTGGTGGTGCCGCGCAGGTAGAGGGGGTGGTGGGTGACGACCAGGTCGGCGCCCAGCTTCACGGCTTCGTCGACGATCTGCTGTACGGGGTCCACGGCGAACAGCACCCGGGAGACCTCGGCGTCGGGGTCGCCGCAGACGGTGCCGACGGCGTCCCACTGCTCGGCCCGCGACGGGGGCCAGAGAGCGTCCAGCGCGGCGATGACTTCAGAGAGACGGGGCACGGGCCAAGGCTACCGTCCGTGGCGACCGCCCGGCCGTTCCCCCTTGCGGGGACCGGCCGGGCCGCCACCGGGGACGGGGGTGACGCGGTGGTCGGGCACGCCTCACCACCCCCTCACCCCAAACGCCCCGATATCGCACAGCACAATCGCCGTCTCGACCACGGGCAAACCACCGCCTGGCCACCCGTATGTGTGAAGCACGGTCGGTCGCGTTGTTCGGGAGAAGCGCGAAAACTAGCTTCCATCACCGGAGGTGACGCACGATGACTGTCTGTGGCATCGAGATCACGACGACGGCCCCGTTCACCATCGCCGCGGACGGTTCCTACGCCGCGCGCCTGGCAGGGCACGGCGACGCCCGCTACCCGGAGCGGTGGACGCTGACCGGGCCCGAGCCGTACGCGGTGCCGCTGCCGCTCGCGCAGCCCGAGGAGGCCGACAGCGAGGTGCTGCCGCTCGCCGACGGCCGGGTGCTGATCCACCGGCGGGTGGCCGAGCGGCACGCCTTCGCGCTGCTGTACCCGACCGGCGGCGCCGCGGCCGGGCCGCGGACCGGGCAGCTGGAGCTGGGCTCGATCCAGCCCGAGGGAGAAGGGGTACGGGTCACCCTGCTGCCGCCGGCCCCCGACGGACACGGTGCCTTCGCCCTGGCCGTCGGGGACGCCGGGGCCACGGTGTGGCAGGTGGCCGGAACCCCCTTCGGGCCCGAGCCGGTCGCCCGGATCCCGGGGCGCTGCTCCGGCGGGGTCTGGCTGGACCGGACGGGCCGGCTGCTGGCGCTGGACCGCGAACTGCACGGCGTGGTCAAGGCCGTCGCCGTCGACCTGGGCCGCGGGGGCGAGGTCTCCCCGCTGCTCCAGATCGCGGAGGGCAGCGCCGACCGGCTGCTGCTGGCCGACCCCGACAGCGGGCTGCTGCTGATCCGCTCCGACGCCCCGGGCGAACAGCGCCTGGGCTGGGGGGTGCTGGGCAGTGCGCGGCCGGTGCGCTTCCCGGAGTGCCTGCGGGCCGACGGGGCCACGGCGACGCCGTTCGCGGTGCAGCCCGGGCAGGCCCTGATGCCGGAGACCTGCGGGGTGGCGCTGCGGCTGGGCGACGGGGCTCTCGCCCTGTGGCGCCCCTGCGACCGGCACGTGTTCCGGCTCGGCGCCCCCGTCGGCTGGCTCGGCGGGACGGGGCTGTGGAGCGCGCAGGGCCGCCTGCACCTCCCGTACGCCACCGCCGAAGTGCCCTGCGGGATCCTCGGGCTGACGCCGCCGGTGGCTCCGCCGCCGCCGGTCCGTCTGGAGCCGGTCCCGGCCCCCGCGCCGAGGCCGGTCCCGCTCCAGCAGGCGCCGCTGCGGTGACCCCGGCGGCGCGGCGGCGGTCAGCCGTGCTTGAGGCCCAGCACCTCCGCGGCGGCGAAGGTCTCGTTCGCCGGGCGGGAGTCGTAGTGCGGGGTGAGCACCTCGTCCAGTTCCTCGTACGAGAAGGCCTCCTTGGTGGTGTCGAACTTCGCCGCCACCTTCGGACGCTCCATCACGACCACGATCCCGCCGTGCACGACGAACAGCTGCCCGTTCGCCTTGGCCGAGGCGGGGGAGGCCAGGTAGCCGACGAGCGGGGCGACGTGCTCGGGGGCGAGGGCGTCGAGCTTGCCCTCCTCCGGGACCTGGAAGCCCGCGAAGACGTCCTCGGTCATACGGGTCCGGGCGCGCGGGCAGATGGCGTTGGCCGTGACCCCGTACTTGGCCAGGGCCAGGGCGGTCGAGGTGGTCAGGCCCACGATCCCGCCCTTGGCCGCGGCGTAGTTGGGCTGCCCGGCGGAGCCGCCGAGGAAGGCCTCGGAGGAGGTGTTGACGATCCGGCCGTAAACCGGGCCGCCCGCCGCCTTCGACCGCTCGCGCCAGTGCACGGAGGCGAAGTGCGTGGTGTTGAAGTGGCCCTTGAGGTGGACCCGGATGACCGAGTCCCACTCCGCCTCCGACATCGAGAAGATCATCCGGTCGCGCAGGATGCCCGCGTTGTTGACCAGGACGTCGAGCTTGCCGAAGCTGCCCACCGCCAGCTCGACGAGCTCGCGCGCCTGCTCGAAGTCGGCCACGTCCCCGAGGTGCGACACCGCCTGCCCGCCCGCGGCACGGATCTCGGCGGCGACCTCCTCCGCCGGGGCGGCCGAGGCCTCCCCGGAGCCGTCGCGGCCGCTCTGGCCGAAGTCGTTGACGACCACGCTCGCGCCGAGCCGGGCGAGTTCGATCGCCTCCGCGCGGCCGAGGCCGCGGCCGGCGCCCGTGACGATGGCGGAGAGTCCCTCAAGTGGCAGTGACATCCGTACGGTTCCTCTCGAAACAGGTCAGAGTTCGATGCAGGTGCGCAGGGCGACGCCGGTGCGCATCTGGTCGAGGGCGTCGTTTATCTCGCCGAGCTGCACCCGGTGCGTGATCAGGCCCGCCAGGTCCACCCGGCCGGCCCGCCACAGGGCGATGGTGCGCTCGTAGGAACGCAGCACGTCGCCGCCGCCGTACATCGAGGGCAGGATCTTCTTCTCGTCGAAGAACAGCGAGAACATGTTGATCGCGTAGTTGTCGTCGAGCGCGCCCGCGCCGACCACGACGACCGAGCCGCCGCGCCGGGTCATCTCGTACGCGGTGTGCGTGGTCACGGACTTGCCGACGACCTCGAAGACGTAGTCGAAGCCCTCACCGGCGGTGATCCGGTTCTTGGCGTCGCCGAAGGCCTCCGGGGCGACCGCCTCGGTGGCGCCGAAGCGCAGCGCCGCCTCGCGGCGGGAGGCGACGGGGTCGACGGCGACGATCTGCGCCGCGCCCTGCACCTTGGCGCCCTGGATGACGGAGATGCCGACGCCGCCGCAGCCGATGACGGCGACGGAGGATCCCGCCTCGACCTTGGCGGTGTTGATGGCCGCGCCGAGCCCGGTGGTGACGCCGCAGCCGATCAGCGCGGCGATGTCGAAGGGGACGTCGTCGGGGATGGGTACGGCGCAGCCCGCCGGGACCACCATCTCCTCGGCGAAGGTGCCGGTGCCGGCGAAGCCGAAGATGTCGCTGCCCGCGCGGCGGAAGTTGGCGGTGGCGACGTTGCCGAAGGCCTCCAGGCAGAGGTGGCCCTGGCCGCGCCGGCAGGACGGACAGTGTCCGCAGGGCGGCAGCCAGCAGACGAGCACCCGGTCGCCGATCTGGTGGCTGGTGACCCCGTCGCCGACGTCCGTGATCACGCCGGAGCCCTCGTGGCCCGGGATGAAGGGGGCGGGCTGCGGCAGGACGCCGCTCATGGCGGAGAGGTCGGAGTGGCACAGGCCGGTGGCCTTGATGCGGATCTTCACCTTGCCGGGGCCGAAGCCCACGGCCTCCATGTCGTCGACGACTTCGAGCTTGTCCTGGCCGATCTCGCTCTGCAGTGCTGCGCGCACGGGGCGGCTCCTTGAAGTGGGTTACGCGTGTTCGATGACGGTGTCGGCGAGGACCGGCGCGTCGTCCCGTTCGACGGCGGTCACCGAGACGAGGACGCGGCCGGGCTCCTGCCACATCCGGATCCGCAGGGTCTCGCCGGGGAAGACGATCCCGGCGAAGCGCGTGCGGTAGGCGCGGACCCGGGAGACGTCCCCGCCGAGGGCCGTGTCGACCACGGCCTTGAGGGTCATCCCGTACGAGCACAGGCCGTGCAGGATCGGCCGGTCGAAGCCGGCCAGCTTGGCGAACTCGGGGTCCGCGTGCAGGGGGTTCCAGTCGCCGGAGAGGCGGTACAGCAGCGCCTGTTCCTCGCGGATCCGCCGCTCCTCGATGCGGTCGGGGGCCCGCTCGGGCTGCTGCGACGCGACGGAGGGTCCGCGCTCGCCGCCGAATCCGCCTTCTCCCCGTACGAAGATCTGCGCGTCCGAGGTCCACAGCGGCCCGTCGGCGTCGGCGACCTCGGTACGCAGGACGATCACCGCCGCCTTGCCCTTGTCGTAGACGGCGGCGACCTTGGCGGTGGAGCTGGCCCGCCCCTTGACGGGGATGGGCCGGTGCAGCTCGATGGACTGGCCGCCGTGCAGGACGGCGGCGAGGTTGACCTCGATGCCGGGGGCGGCGAGGCCGCCCATCATGGCCATGCCCGCGCCCGCGACCGTCGCGAAGCTGGGGAGCACGTGGAGCTTGGACTCCAGGGTGTAGCGCAGCTCGTCGGGGTCGGTGGCGGGGAGGCCGGCGCCGAGGCCGAGGTGGTAGAGCTGGATGTCCTTGTGGTCCCAGCCGATGTCCCCGTGGCGGGGGTCGGCGGCGAGGGCCTTGGCGGCATCGATCGGCATGAGGATGCTGCTCCCTGTCTTCGAAGAACCGTGGCCGTGGAAGACCTCGGCGCGACCGTCCGCACCGTCGGCCGCACCGAGGTCGTATGCGGGACCGGCTCCGGAAGCACGTTCTAGAACGCGTTCTAGGGCCGGTGAAGGAATGTATAACGCACGTCCCAGCACTTGGGAAGACTCCTGACTACACGTCAGAATCACTGTCGGCCAGGCGTGTTGCACGCTCCGGCCGGGCGAGGGCACCTACCCTGGCCGGGTGGACGAGATGCCCGTGACCCACCGCCCGACCCGCTCCCTGCGGGTGCTCCTGGCGTTCCCCGACGCCGCCGCGCTGGCGCTGCGGCTCGGGTTCCAGCCCGACATCGAGGTGGTGGCCGACGCCCTGGCCCGGCCGGCGGTGGCGCTGGTCGAGGAGCTCCCGGCGGTCCGGGAGCTC
>NZ_JBHWVM010000162.1:0-7865 GCF_042736805.1 Streptomyces sp. NPDC060031 | reverse complement strand
GGCCCCGGGCGGGTGCCCGGGGCGGCGCCTTGCGTCTCGGGGGTCACGGCGGGCGCGGGTGTACCGCGACTGTCCGCAACGTACATGGTCAGGAGGCCCAGATCCCGGTGATGTCGGTGGCGGTGGCGGCGTTCCCCGCGTGGGTGGTCAGGCCGGCGAGGCCCTCCAGGGTGCGCAGCATGTCGTAGTGGTTGTAGGTGGTGCTCGACGTGGAGCCCGGGGTCACCGGCTGCCCGTAGAGGACGGTCGGGATCTTGTTGCCCGCGAGCCGGTTGTCCTCGTCGAAGGTGACGACGAGCAGGCTGTTGTGGGTCTTGGCCCAGTCCGCGTAGGCCTTGAGGTTGTTCTTGAGCCAGGTGTCGCCGGTGCCCACGGAGCAGTCGTGCATGTCGTTGCACAGGTTGGGGACGACGAACGACATCTTGGGCAGGGTGGTGAAGTCCGTGGGGAACTGCGTCATGGTCTTCGCCGTGCTGGTGGGCACGTTGGAGAAGGCGAACCACGGGTTGTGCTTGCGGGCGTAGCTGCCGCTGGAGCATGTGGTGGAGCCCTGGCTGGGCAGCGTCTCGTTGTAGCTGGCCCAGCTCTTGCCGGCGGCGATCAGCTCGGAGGCCAGGTTGGGCGCGGAGCTGAAGCCGGGCGTGTAACAGCTGTCACCGGTCACGCCCTGGTTCGAGCCCGAGAAGAGCTGGAGGTAGTTGGGCTGGCTGGGGTGTGTGATGCCGAAGGAGTTG
This sequence comes from Streptomyces sp. NPDC060031, assembly GCF_042736805.1. Classification (NCBI taxonomy): domain Bacteria; kingdom Bacillati; phylum Actinomycetota; class Actinomycetes; order Kitasatosporales; family Streptomycetaceae; genus Streptomyces; species Streptomyces sp. NPDC060031. The sequence continues at coordinate 7,131 of NZ_JBHWVM010000162.1, read as the reverse complement.
GTGAGGTTGGCTCCGCCGGTCTTGAGGGAGTTGATGTAGGGGGCGCTGGAGCTGCCGATGACCTGGTTGTAGGCGTGGTTCTCGAAGACCACGACGACCACGTGGTCGGGGGCGGGCAGGCCGGCCGCGTGCGCGGGCTGGGCGGCACCTGTGCCTGCCCACAGCGCGGCGCCGGCGGCGCTGAGGCCGAAGGCGGTGGCGAGGGCCGTCTTGCGGCGGGGCCGTGAAAGGGACATGCCAAACACGGAAGATACCTCCAGGCAGGGGGGTTTGGGGGCGGCGCGGACGCACCATACCCAGCGCCATGTGCACTGGCCAGAGATACTTGGCGAACGGAACGGGAACTCCGAAGGCCCTTTTCACGTCGGGCAACGTCCTTCTCCAGGGAGCGTCAAGAGAAGGAAAAATACGGAACCCATGGGCACGTACGATCATCCTTCGAACGAAAGCACGTCGACACCGCCCCAACGGGGCAGCACCAAGCCGGAGACAACCGCACATGTCGTACTCACCCGACGGACAGCATCAGCCGTACCGGTCGGAAGGGCAGTACCAGCAGCAGCCCTACGGCGAGCCGTACGGACAGGCCTACCCGCCCCAGGGCCACCAGCACCCCTACGGGCCGCCGCAGCCGCCTTACGGTGAGCCACCCCTGCCCGAGGAACCCCGGCGACGTCCGTCGCGGGCCCGGCGCTGGGTGATCGCGGGTGTCTCCTTCATCGCGCTCGCGGGCATCGCGGCGCTCGTGATGAACCACTACGAAATACCGCCCTTCACCGACAAGGGCGAGGCCGTCTCCTTCGGCAAGGCGCCCGGCGGCGCGGGGGGCACCGGAGGGACCGGCAGCACCGACGCCAAGCCGCCGGCCAACTCCAAGGCCCTGATGCCGACGGGTCCGATGGCCGCCTTCAAGAACTCCATGACCCTGCCCGACGGCACCCACGTCGCCGTCGCCACCCTGGACGGCAAGAAGTCCGGTTTCAAGGGCCAGGTCTGGGTCTGGGCGCCCAAGGAGTACAACGACCCGAAGTTCGCCAAGAGCGGCTTCCCGGTCATGATCGCCCTGCCGGGCGGCGCCGGTTACCCCAGCAACTACTGGATGGGCACCGACCTGGGCCTCCAGAGCAGCATCGGCAAGTGGTACGGCGAGGGCAAGAGCAAGCCCTTCATCCTGGCCATGCCGGTGCTGAACCCGGGACCCGACGACAAGGGCGTCTACTGGGACGGCTCCGACATCCCCGGCCAGCCCAAGATGGGCACCTGGCTGACCGATGACGTGCCGGACTTCATGAAGGCGAACTTCCGCACGGTCAAGTCCCGTGACGGCTGGGCCTTCATGGGCTCCTCCACCGGCGGCTTCGCAGGCCTGAAGGCCGTGCTGAAGCACCCCGACAAGTTCAAGGCCGTCATCGCCTCCGGCCCGGACATCGTCCCGGACTCCCCGCTGTGGAAGGGCCACGACAAGGAGAAGGCCGAGAACAACCCGGAGCTCCTGGCGAAGCAGCTCATCGACAAGAAGGGCCCGGACGTCTACCTCGCCTTCCAGGTCGGCACCGACGAGAGCAACAAGAACACCCTGCCCAACGTGCAGAAGTTCATCGCCACCTACGGCAAGGGCCCCATACACACCGACCTGAGAGTCATCCAGGGCGGCAAGCACAACGCCAAGACCTACGTGCCCAACATGGGCGAGGGACCGATCCAGTTCATCAGCAAGGTCATGGAAGGACCCGTGGAGTAACCGCCGCCTCCCACGCCTGCTTCAGCTCCGGCCCGCCGAACACCTTCGGCGGGCCGTTGCCGTCCCAGGGCGCCCAGCCCGGGTCCCCCGCGACGGCGAACCGCACCCAGGCCGCGTGCATCTCCTCGGCCAGCGACTGCGGGGCGTCCGGCCCGGCCAGCCAGGCCGACTCGGGCACGGCCAGGTTGTCGAAGACGAAGCCGAGCTCCAGCGCGTGGCAGGAGCCGAGGCCCGTGACCCCGGACGGCCACGCGAACTCGTACACGAAGCTCGGCGCCGCCCGCCGCGCGCCCGCGAGCCGTCGCAGCGGGTCGCGCAGCAGCCGGTCGGTGAGCAGGTGGCCGGCCAGGTCGGCCGGGCCCGCCCCGGGCAGCCCGGCGCGCAGCGCCCGTACGGCGGACCGGTCCTTGCCGCTGCGCAGGCAGGCCAGCGCCACGGTGAGCGGACCCAGCCGGTCCAGCAGCCGCATCCCGCCGGTGGGGGCGAGCCAGAGCCGGTACTCCTCGGTGGTCCAGCCGAGCAGCAGCGCCACGCCGCTCCCCGTGGCCGCTTCGAGCGGGTCGGCGGGGAGCGTGTCCGGGTCGGTGACCAGGCCGAAGGCCGGACCCCCGACCAGCGGGGAGGAGCGGCGCGCCGCCGCGGCCTGGGCGGCGAGCAGGTCGGGCAGGGCGGTGGCGGCGAAGGCCCCGGCGGTCGCGGGCACCTTCAGCAGCGAGGCCATCCGCCTGACCATGGTGCGCACTCCGTCGCGCGGCAGCACCTCGGGGGCCCCGCTCTGCAGGACGGCCCGGGCGAAGAGCCCCTCGGCGCGCGGGGCGGCGAGCAGGGCGCCGATGCTGATGGCCCCGGCGGACTCGCCGAAGACGGTGACGCGGGCGGGGTCGCCGCCGAAGGCCGCGATGTTGTCCCGGACCCATCGCAGGGCGGCGATCTGGTCCAGCAGGCCGCGGTTGGCGGGGGCATCGGGGAAGAGCCCGTAGCCGAGGACACCGAGCCGGTAGTTGACGGAGACCAGCACCACGCCGTCGCGGGCGAAGGCCGAGCCGTCGTAGACGGGGACCGCCGAGGAGCCCCGGGTGAGGGCCCCGCCGTGGATCCACACCATGACCGGCAGCCGGGCCGCGGGGGCCGGGTCCGGGGTCCACACGTTGAGGTTCAGGCAGTCGTCCCCCGGGATCTCCGGGTCGGGCAGCAGCGCCGCGAACGCGTCCGGGTAGGGCACCTTGGGCGCGGTGGGCCCGTACGCTCCCGCGTCGCGTACGCCGTCCCAGGGCTCGGGCGCAGCGGGCGCGGCAAAGCGGCGGGGCCCGACGGGCGGGGCGGCGTACGGGATGCCGCGGAAGACGGCGATCCCGCCGGGCCCGGTGCGGCCCTCGACCACGCCCTGCCCGGTCCTGGCCCGGGGCCGGCCGTGGTGCCTGCCGCCGCCCGCTGCGCCCATCGTGTCCTCCCGGTACTGAATCCCGCGCTCCGCGCACCGTCGCACAGGCGTCCCGGGGGTGACAAGGCGTGACCCGGTCGGGGGCGCGGCGGGTTGGAGCGGGCATGCGATCCATGGGTATCCCCCTCACCATCCCCGCCCTGCTGCTGGCGGCCGTGGCCGCGGGCGCCTGCGCCGGGGCCGGGGCCGCGCACGCCGGCGAAGGCCCCGTCATCGGCCAGGGGACCGTCGTCGGTCACGACTTCCAGTACGTCGGCCAGGACGACAAGGTCCACGCGGTCCCCTCCCGCAAGGGCTGTGTCAAGGCCGAGGGCGGCGGTTCGCGGGGCGTGACGAACAAGACCCGCGAACCGGTGGCCCTCTACCGGGAGCCGGGCTGCAAGGGCGCTCCGGTGCAGGTCATGCGGCCGGGCGAGGTCACTCAGGTGCAGCCGGCTTTCGCTTCCGCGCGGTTCGGGATCACCGGGTAGGCCCAGTGACCGTGACCCCTGGGCGGTCGGTGCGTTGTATGCCATGTCAAACGCCGCAGCTTTGCGGCACCCCCCTTTTTCTCACGAGGAGATCTTGATGTCGCGTATCGCGAAGGCATTCGTCATCACCGCTGCCGCCGGTAGCGCCCTGGCCGCCGGCGCGGGCCTGGCGGCTGCCGATGCCGGCGCGCACGGTGCGGCGGTCGGCTCCCCCGGCGTCCTGTCGGGCAACCTGGTACAGGTTCCGGTGCACGTCCCGGTCAACGTCTGCGGCAACACGGTCAACGTGGTCGGTCTGCTGAACCCGGCGTTCGGCAACACCTGCATCAACCAGTCGGGCGGCGGCCAGCACCACACCGAGCACCACACCGAGGGCTACGGCGGCTGATCACCCGCACTACCCGCACCACCTGCTCCGCTCGCCTCACCCGCTTCACCCGAAGGGCCCCCGCCGTACGGCGGGGGCCCTTCCCCATGGAATACGGGTTCCCGGCGGGTCGTCATTCGTAGCGGTAGACGCCCTGGTGGCCGAGCATCTCGCGCGGGGTCAGGTCCCACGGCGGCATCGGCTCGTCGAGCGCGATCACCCGGCCGCGCTGGAGGTCGCCCGGCTGGAGCGGGGCGGCGGGCAGGTAGCCGGAGCCCGGGTGTCGCTGCTGCCAGCGGTCCCAGAGCAGGTCCACGAAGGCGTGGTGCAGCCAGAACACCGGGTCGTTGGGCGCCGTGCCGCCCGTCATGTGGCCGCCGATCCACTGGTGGACCTTGTTGTGGTTGCGCCAGCGCTCGCTCTTCGGGGCCGCCCAGCCCTCCAGCTTGTTGCGGAAGCCGCCGCCGGCGGAGGTGGAGTCCCAGGGCGAGGTGTCGTAGGTCGGGTCGTCCATCGCCCACTCGAGCTCGGCCGCGGTCGGCAGTTTGATCGGGTTCTGCGGCCGGCCGAGGTTGCGGGTGAGGAAACGGGCCTCCGTGATGCCCACGGTGACCGGCCAGTTGCCCTTCTCGTAGGCGAACGGGCCGGTCATCACCTGCCGGTCGCTCTCGCGGCCGGTGCCGCCGAGGAAGTCGTCGGCCCAGAGCGAGGAGACCGGGCTGTTGTCGGTGGTCCAGTCCCAGTACGGGACGCAGACGCCGGGGTCGACCCTCTGCACATTCCTCTCGAACTCGAGCAGGTAGCGGCGGTGCCAGGGGAAGAAGGACGGGGACATGTGGCCGACCCGGAGCTTGCGGGCCCGGTCGGGCACGAAGTACTTGTCGTGCGTGCGCACGAGATCGTCGTAGACACCGCTGCGCTTGAGCTCCAGCACGGCGGCCGTGAACCGCTTCTTCTGCGCGCTGGTCAGGTTCTTCTGGTTCTGCCGGGTGTACAACGCGGACTACTCCTGTCCACCGTGGTGGGGGGCCGCGAACGCCAGCTGGTTGGTGCCCAGCTCGTCGACGGCGGCGCGCGCGAGCTCCAGCGGGGTCGCGTAGGACTGGAAGTGGTTGATCCCGCTGAGGTAGCTGCCGTCGGCGCGGCGCATCACGTGCAACGGACGGCCGTCGATGCGGACCGCGGCCGTCGCGAGGTCCACCGCGATGTGCCGGCCGCGGTACGTCTCCTCGGTGAGCGGGGCTGGGGTGAGCGTCTGGCGGGGTCTGCGGGCGCGCAGTACGGGGGCCAGGGCCGCGGCCGTGCCCGCGCACACGGCCGCGGTGAAAGCCGTACGGAGGACCGCGCGGCGGGTGAGTGGTGCGGCGGCGGGTGCTGCGTACATACGGTCTCCCTCGCTCGGTGCCCGGTGCCGGAGCCGGTGCCTACGGGTCTAACGCGGCGCGGCGGGCGAGGTCACCTGTGCTGGTTCGGGCGCTTGTAGAAAAGGGTGGTGGGGCGCAGCCGGCCCGCCGGGTCGGTGGCGTAGTCGGGGATGGTGCCGGCCTCGGTCCAGCCGGCGGAGCGGTAGACGCGCTCGGCCCCGCTGCCGGTCTCGGTGTCGAGGAACAGCAGCACCACCCCGGCGCGGGCGGCGGCCTCTTCCGCCTCGGCGAGCAGCGCGCGGGCGGTCCCGCGGCCGCGGGCTGCGGGGTGGACCATGAGCTTGCGCAGCTCCGCGCGGTGGCGGCCGTTGGGCTTGGACTCCCGGTACCAGCTGACGGTGCCGTCGATCCGGCCGTCGGGGCCGGTGCGGGAGACCCAGAGCGCGAGGGAGCCGTCCTCGACGGCGGGCAGCAGGGAGTCCCACCAGGCGGCGGCGCCGGCGTGGTCGAGGTCGGCGAGGAAGCCGAGGGAGGAGCCGTCGGCGACCACGGCGAGGAGGAGCTCGGCGAGCTCGTCCCGGTGGGCGGCCAGTGCGGTGGCGTCGAGCGGGGTGATGGCGTCGATCATCCCGCGAGGATAGGAACCAGCGGCAGCCCCGCCGCAGGCGGGGCAGGTGCAGCCCGCGCCAAGGCGGGGTGCAGCACCCCCCCCTCCAGCCCCGCCGGCGTTTGAGGCGCGGGTCCGGGCAGCGCCCGGGGAGCGGCTCCGCGCAGCGGCGTGCCGGGGGGCCGGCGAGCAGGGCGGGCGGCGCCCGCGACGGCTCAGGGGGCCCAGGGGAGCCGGAGCGCCTCGATCTCGGTGTCGGCGAGCAGGGCTTCGATGAGCGGCGCCGGTCCGGCGACCTTGGTGGCCCACAGGTCGTAGTCCGTGCAGAGGACCCAGGAGTGGTCCTCGGCCCACAGGTTGGACGGGGTGAAGTCGGCCTCGGGGTTGTCGTACAGCGCGGTGGCGTCGCCGAGGCGCCCGGCGCGGACGTGCAGGTTGGCCTGGTCGAACCGACGGACCAGCATCGGGTTGTAGTAGGCGAGGCAGCGGGTGTCCGGACCGGCGGAGCCGTGCGCGGTGAGCAGTTCGACGACCCGGTTCCAGGTCGGCCGGTCGAGGCTGCCCTCGGTGGGCGGTTCGATGCCGAGGGGCCAGCTGCCGTGGGTGCGGGCGCCCGGCAGGCACCGGTACGAGGGCAGCAGCCCTTCGGGGACGACCGCGTCACCCGTGCGCCGGGCCAGCTCGGCCCAGCGCAGCCGGCGCCAGCCGGGCCCGGGGTGCTCGGAGCGGCCGAGTCCGCCGCCGGTGGTGGTGAGCCCTTCGAGACTGTGGCCCCCGACCGTGAGCGGGGCGATGCTCCCGTCGGCCAGGCCGGCTCGGCGGTCCTCGTCGTGGGTCACGTCTCCCGGAGCGCCCTGGTACTCGTACATCGCGTTCAGCACCCAGGCCGCGTCCGGCAGCGGCGGCGGCATGAAGCCCGTCAGACCGTCGTCGTCGGCGAGTTCCCGCAGCCAGTCGGCGGTGCGGGACGGGGCGAGCGGCCACCGGGCTTCGATCATGGGGGATGTCTCGGACATTCCGCCATGATCGCAGCCCGTCGGCCGGGACTAGGTGTATTGCCCTGTGAGGTTGGGGACGCGGCTGGCGGGTGGTTTGCCTGCGAGCGCGGTGTGTCCGCGGTGGTGATTGTAGAAGTGCAGCC
>NZ_JBHWVM010000161.1:0-7927 GCF_042736805.1 Streptomyces sp. NPDC060031 | reverse complement strand
GGGCTTTGTTTTGGTGGTCTCCCCGGTCTTCCCCGCCGGGTTATTGACCGTGGGGGGGGGGGCCCCCCCCCTTTTACCCTGGGGGGGGGCCCACCGCCATGTCGTCATGTCCAGGTGGATGGCCGGTGCCGGGCGAAAGCGGAAGCCCGGGGGTATCCGGTGGAACAGTCGGGGCGGTCGCCGTGACGCAGCAGGAATGCCCCATAGGCAGACCGGCACGGTGAAGTGGTTCAACGACGAGAAGGTTTGGGGTTCAGCACACCGCAGGACGGCGGAGATGACCTCCTGGTCCCGGTGCCGTCGGACAGTGGTCAACGACGGCACGCCCCGGGGTCTGCAGCCCTTTTGCAGCCCGCTCCGGCCTTCCCCGGCTCGGACGTAGATGCGGTCTTGGCCGGGTACGGCCGCACCGACCGACTGGTCAGGAGCGCCGACCAGCGGGATTCGTGGCGGTGCGGTTCTAACGTGTCAGAGGTTCGCTGCCCTTGGGTGGGCTGGAGTCTGACGATGGGGTCCAATACGTCGTCGATCGCAAACGCTGTGGCAGCCAGCCGCAGCTGTTGCGGCGGTGTGCGGGAGCGTCCGTCGCCGGCGCTGTCGAGCCGCGGCGGCGGTCCGGCCTCCCTGCGGGGGTGGCCGGACGGCTCAGGGCGTGTGCCCTGCGGCTGGTTCAGAGGAGGGTGTGACCTGCTGGTTTCGGCCCTGGGGTGTTTGCTCGCAGGTCAGGCTTGTGGTGCTCAGTGCTCGCCGTGGTGGTCGGCCTTGTGGTGACCGGCGTTGTCACCGCTGCTGTTGATGCAGGTGTTGCCGAAGGCGGGGTTGAGGAGGCCGACGATGTTGACGGTGTTGCCGCAGACGTTGACCGGGATGTGGACGGGTACCTGGAGGACGTTGCCGGACAGGACGCCGGGGGAGCCGATGGCAGCGCCTTCGGCAGTGGCGTCCGCGGCGGCCATGCCGGCGCTGCCGGCGAGGACTGCAGCGGCTGCGGCGGTAACGGCTACGGCCTTTGCGATACGCGACATCGATATCTCCTGGGGGAGGGGCCTGCCGCAGGGATTACGGCATGGGTACCCGTCCAACAGCATGAGGAAGTGGCCGGTTACGGGGATTGGGCCGAAGCGGTGACCTCTGGTCACCTCCTCAGCCTAGTCGAGCAGGGCTGGGCGTGTCCGATGCCTACAGACGCAGTCTCCGCACTTGGCGACACGCCCTGCGGGGACCGGATTCACGTGAGCACGGCGTAGGAGCTCGGATGATCACCACGCCGGTGCCGCACTGCGGCTGCTCGGCCCTGGTCGGCGCCAGCGGGGAACTCAGTTACGACGCGGAAGGGGCTCCGGGCCGACGGCGCACCAGTTCATCGCGCCGGCACGGACGTTCAGGGACTTAAGTCCCGTCCTCACCGCGCCCAGTCGATCCAGCTCGGCAAGCGCGGCGAGCTGGGCGGCGCCGATCTGGTCACGGCGGGCTTTTTGGTTCCCGATTCTGAGGCCCGTGGACGCTGTGTTCGATGACGACGGACCCGACGCAGGCGCAGCAGTGGCTGGAGTCCCGACCGGACGTTTCCGGGGTGGAGGGAATCTTGTACCCAAGGTTTGGTGTTGACCGATTGACCACGATGCTGTCGGTTCGTGAAGGGGATGCGGCAGCCCTACGGGCTCGGGTTCCGCGGGTGGTTCAGGCTCCGCCGCCGCGACACCACCGAAGGGATCATCGGCGCCGGTCACCGGTGCCCCCTCGCACCGGGCGGTGCTTACTGCCTCAGCCGTGCGTCCGGCACTCCCGCCGCTGCGGTGAACGTGGGCGCGAGCGCCTGTTCGGGCGTGAGACCGAAACCGAGACCGGTGCCGAAGACCGCCATGGCAAGGGCCTGAAACGCCGGGGGAGGCGTGACGGTGTTGGGGTTCTTGGTGGACACCACCTCGATCGCCGTCCGAAGCGCGGGCGAGTACATGGTGGTGGACTCGTAGCCGGCGAAACTGCCTTCTCCGCCGATGAACCCGCCGGACTCGACGAAGCCCAGTCCGTACCGCCACTTGCCGGGCCCGTTGTAGTTCCCCGCGAAGACGAAGGGGATCGGGTTCTTGGTCGCCTCGGACCAGACTGCCGGCTTGAGCAGCGCACCGGTCGCCAGGGCGCGGGACCAGAGCCGCATGTCCGAGAGCGTCGAGACCATGGCTCCGTGGGCCCAGAGGCACGACGCCGGGATGGCCGTCGCGTCATCGGCAGCGGTGGGTGCCTGGGTGGGGCCCACATCACCCAGTCCGTATCCGTGGGTGAATGGTGTGGTGAGGCCGTTGCCAGAGGTCGGGAGCAGGGTGCGGTGGAGTCCGAGCGGCCGGGTGATGCGCTGCTGGACCGCGGTGCTCAGATCCTGGCCGCCGACCAGCTCCACGACACGGCCGAGCAGGTTGTAACCGTAGTTGCTGTACGACCACTTGGCGCCGGGAGCTGCGACAGGGGGGAACTTCCCCTCGGCCGAGAGGAGCTCCTCGACGGTGCAGCCGGTGGGGATCTTCCCCTGGACGGTGGGCGAGGTGAAACCGTCAGCGAGGCCGCTGGTGTGGTTGAGGAGCTGGCGGATCGTGATCCGGTCCCCGTTGGGGACTCCTGGCACCCACTTGGAGATGTGGTCCTCAAGGGCGACTTTCCCCTCGCCCACCAGCTGCAGGACGAGGTTGGCCGTGAACGTCTTGGTCTGGCTCGCGATCTTGAACTGCATGTCCGTACGGAGCGGCGCCCCCGTCGTGAGGTCGGCGACGCCGGTGGCACTGACGAACGTTCCCTTCGGGCTCCAGATGCCGACCAGGACCCCCGGAGTGCGGTTCGTGTCCTTGAACCGGCGGACGATCTGCTTGACCTTGGCTTCGGTCGGCGCGTCGAGGGCTCCGCTGTCGCTGCCGCCCGACACCGCGATGCCAGCGTGCGGCGACTGGCAGGCCGACGCTGCCAGGACTCCGAGCAGGATCAGGCCACCGAGCGAGCGTCCTTTGTGCCGGCCCATGGGTCCACGGCTCCCGTGTGTTGATCTCTCCGGTCCCGGCGAGCGAGAAGTCCGGCCTTCTCGCCAGCGTCACGGGTGGGGCGGACGGGCGCATCCAGGTCACGCCCATCGGAGTGGCGAAGTGTCTGCCCCCACCCACGTCATCCCCCACCGCCGCCGTTCAGCGACCTCCTGAGGTGCAGGCTGAACATCTCCAGCGGCTCGTACTTGCCGATCGACAGCGGTCACTGACCGGGTGTGCACAAAGCCTGGTCGTCAAGGGCATGAACCAGCCGTTCCGGCCCTCTGTGCGCGGCTGGACCAAGCTCAGAAGACGGGACACCAGCGAGGCGATCACCGGAGCGATCGCGGGCACCCTCGGCCGGCCGCAGCTCCTCGTCCTGGTTCGCCACGACGCGGACGGCTGGCTGCGCACGGTCGGGCGGACGGTACCGCTGCGTCCGGACGCAGCCGGGCAGGTCGGTGAGCAGCACCTTGGCTACGGCCGGCCCCGGGCACCCTTGGCAGGGCGTCCGCTTCGCCGATTGGGTGGGCGGTGTAGTGCTGCGCCTGTGTACCGACCCTGCGGCTCGATGTGTACCTTATCTGATGTTTACTCTTCTCTTTTGGGGTAGTCGCCCCTGTGGGATGGCGTCGATCTTGGCGTGATCCCGACTCGTGGAGTGCACTACGTGCTCCGCACAACGGATGGGACAGCTGCCATGACCACTTCGAACCCGGGTGGCATGCCTGAAAGTCGCCGAACCGCCGGTGCTGACGTTTCCGGACACGGAACCCGCCGCCTGTCGACCGAGACGAAGTCGGCCCTGAAGACGACGGAGTTCTTCGTCTACATCGCCTGCGTTATCGCGGTCCTGATCGCCTCCATGGTGGTAGGCACCGACGACAGCCACCTCGACTACTTCCGCGCCGACAAGGCCTGGCTGTACATCGTGCTCCTCACCTTCGGCTACATGATCAGCCGTGGGCTGGCCAAGTCCGGCAGCCGGGACCGCTACGACGACGGGTCCTGACACCCGCCGACGGCGCGAGGGCGGCTTCACAGCCGGCCCAGGACCTCGCGATGCCCCGTCGTGTGGGGAAACGATCGGCAAACGGGTGATCCCAGGCCCGCCGTGGTCTTCGCCCGCCCGCCCATGTGTCCGGCGAATCCGCCGGTGCCGTCGACGAGGTCGGATTCGGATTACGCATGCGCGGCGGGTGGGGGTCGGTGTGCTCGGGGTCGATGGCCGGCTGGTCGCTGTTGCCCTCGTCGACAGCCGTTCAGACCCGGCAGCACCCGAATACCTCAGCGCAGGGCACCTGAAAATCTGTCGCGGCCAGAGTAGACATTAGGCGGTGGCGTGGTTATGGTTTCTCTCGTAGCCCAGAGAGACCGCAGGGCCTGGCAGGGACGAACTGCCGGGCATCAGTACCGCAGTACCCGCACTATCGGTAGTTGCAGTGCGTAGGGCGGTGCGGTGGTGGAGTTCCGAAGCCAGAGCAGGTGCAGGACGGCGACGGGGCTGACGACCGGACCGGGTGGCCCGCAGTGATCAGGGGCCGCCGCGAGCAGTACCGGAAGTATCAGTAAGCGCAGTACCCGTAAGTGCATGACCCAGCAGTGAAGTCAGTGAGCGGTACCTCGGTGAAGGCGTCGGCTGCGGGCGCGCGCACCGGGAAGTTCGGCAGTGGGGTTCTAAGCCAGAGCAGACGCAGGATGGGCGACGGGGCTGGCTGCCGAAGCGTCGCGCTTGGTCAGGCCGCGAGCAGTACAAACGGTTGGCAGTACATCGGTTAAGAGACGTGCCGACAGTGCCCAGTATCCCGTTTGGTAGGTAGTTGATCACCGACGGGAAACGGCGGAGCCAGGCGCCATCAGGATCGCCCGGGCCGGAAGGCTGAGTCCGGATACCGCAGGACATCGATAGTGAGGTGGTCTCCGGTCAAGCAACCGCGATCCCCGCACCCCCGACGGCGTATCAGTCGGGTCTGCGGAAACAGAAGGCCGGCGCAGTATCCCGGCCGGCAGATGGTGTAGCAGTTCCTTCGGGGCCCTGGTGCCATCGGCGCCAGGGCCCCTCCGCGCGTTCCATGAGACAGGCGCGAGAACAGCAGACGACGAGATTGGCCCCGGGGGCGGTACCGCGACCCTGGTCGAGCCGGGGAGCACTGGTGGAACAGCAGGTACAGGTACTGCCCGACGAGGACGGAGTCCGCGTCATCGTGTGCGCGGGCGAGTTCGACCAGGACACCCTCGGACCCCTCAAAACGGCCAGTACGAAAGCCGCATACGACCCGGGCGTGCGGCGCATCGTCCTGGACATCACCGCGGTGACCTTCGCCGACTCCGTCACGCTCAGCCTGATGCTGCACCTGCTGCGCACCGGACGCTTGGTCCTGGCCGGCCCCGTGCCGCCTCGGCTGGACCGGCTCCTGGACCTCACCGAAACCCGTGACCTGTTCCCGACCGCCGACGGCATCGAGGCGGCACGCATCCTGTAGGGCCAAGGATCGCCTCATCCGCCCGCGGCGTCCTCGGCCTCCCAGCGCAGCAGGTCGCCCGGCTGACACCTGAGCACCTCGCAGAGCGCGGCGAGCGTCGCGAAGCGCACCGCCTTGGCGCGGCCGTTCTTGAGTACCGCCAGGTTGGCGGGTGTGATTCCTACGCGGTCCGCGAGCTCGCCCACGGACATCTTCCGCCTGGCCAGCATCACGTCGATGTCGACGGCGATCGGCATCAGATCACCTCGTTCAACTCGGCCTGCATCTGCGACGCTTCGACGTCACGCGCGACGGCCTGGGCGAGCAGCATCCGCAGCACGAGCACGAAGAGTGCGACCCCCAGGATGGCCACGCCAACCCCGCCCATGATGACGGTGACACCCGGGTCGTCTCGCTGGCCCGGCGCATTGAGGGCCGTGACCGCGAACCACACGAGGGCAGCCGCCACGATCGCGCCGATCACGACGTCCACGTACCGGAAGGCGGAGTGGGAGAACACGGTTCCGCGTCGCACCATCGTCACCAGCCGCCATACGCAGACCAGGGCGACCTGGGCCGACACCATGCCCAGGATCGTGAGCACGCGCAGCGGGTTCAGCGGGAGCGACCCGTCCTCCGGGTCGGTGGCCAACGCCCACACCATCAGCGCCTGTACGAACACGGTGCCGGCGAGCACCACCACAAGCACGGCGCGCAGCGCGCTCACTGTCAGCTTTCCCATAGCCCATCCTTCCATCGAGTCGCGATGGGAATCTATCGAATCTCGATAGGTGGAGCAAGGGCTGGGACGACGGGTGGGCGGCGGTTTCGCATCGGGGCGGGACGCCGCCGCCTCCCGTGGCATGGCGGCTGCGCGAACCGTCAGAATCCCGTTGCAATGAGGCGGGCGCGGCCTGACTCCGCCTACGACCTGCGTGGGCAGGCCGCAGGTGGAGTCAGGCCGCTGCTACGGGGCGGGTTCGGAGGCGACGGTGGTGGGGCAGTCGCGGTGTCCGCCTCCTCCAGCCGGTCCAAGGTCCCGCCCGCGTACGCGAGCCGCCTGTTCGCCGCCCAGGAAGCGGGCGCCGCCGAGGCCGAACTCCAGCAGATCGCTGCCGAAGCGTTCCAGGAGGCGTACTTCCAGGACAGCGGGCGCTGAGCTGGCGACCTCCTCGTCGAGTTCACCGACATCGACTACCTCGACCTCGACTACTGAGGGACCAGAGCTGCCGCAGTCGGCGCCGTGGGGGTGGGGCTGCGGCTCTCCTGCGTGGTGGGGAGCCGCAGCCGTCGCCGAGGGGGTGGGGTTAGACGTGGCCGCGTCCGTAGTGCTGGCCGAGCTGGTCGCGGTAGGCGGCGTCGCCGCGGTGCTTGTCCTTGTCGTACTCGGGGGAGTGCTTGATCTGGTCCTTGGTGAGGCTGACGAGGATCTTCTCCTCCTTCACGTCGACGCGGACGATGGTTCCGGCCGGGATGAGGACGTGCTTGCCGAAGATCCAGGGGCCGGTGTCGACGACGATGTAGGAGGAGCCGACGTCTTCGGTGTGTTCGTCGACCTTGCCGATGTGGCCGTCGCTGGCCTCGACCTTGAAGCCGACCAGGCGGGTGCCGGGCGTGTAGCGGGACTCGGGGTTGTAGTTCCACAGGTCAGTCACGGGTGTCTCCTTGGAGTGCGGGGGCCGCTGGGGAGCGGCGGGTCAGGTATGAAGGAGGCTGTTGCGGCCGTCGTGGCCGTCGGCTCCGTCTTCGTCGAGCCAGTGACCCCCGTCTGCGAGGTAGCGGAATCCATGCCGCTCACCGGCCGGGAAGGCGACCGTGACCGCGCGGGATCCGTCGGGGCGCTCGGTCATGGGGTTGGCGCCTGGCCGCCAGCTGTTGAAGTCGCCGACCACACTGACCGGACCGGCGGGATGGCCGGCGGGCAGGACGAACGTGATCTCGGTGCGCGTCTTGCGCCGGGTCCGCTCCAGCATGAAACGTCAGCTCCTCACCGACAGGGGGAAATGGCCTGGCCATCCCTGCCCGGCGCGGCGACGGCGCAGCAGCGGACTACGCCACCTGCGACAGCCAGCCACCCGCACGGACGTACGCGCGGGGCGACGGCACGGGCCGCAGAGGTCGCTCGTACTCGGACGGCCGCTTCCCATGACCACCGCCCCGGGCGGCCGGGTCACCACGCCGGCCAGCGTCTGGCGGGCAAGGACCGGGACCAACGAGGTCGCGCGCCCTCGTGAGACCCTTCAGGGAACCAGCTCGACCGGGGGAGGGGCGACCCGTTGAGGATGGACGCGCGCAGGGTCGCCCATGGCGCCCAGGGCCGCGGCCGGGGGATTCCGGCCCCATGCGGGCAGCGGGCGCTAGGCTAGGTGTATTGCCCTGTGAGGTTGGGGACGCGGCTGGCGGGTGGTTTGCCTGCGAGCGCGGTGTGTCCGCGGTGGTGATTGTAGAAGTGCAGCC
>NZ_JBHWVM010000160.1:0-8025 GCF_042736805.1 Streptomyces sp. NPDC060031 | reverse complement strand
CCTGAACGCCTTCCAGATCGCCTTCGAGGGCCGGCTCACCCCAGCCAACAACTGAACCTCAAAACCAAGATCAGCCGTTAACTGGACACACCCGGCCGGCCGGAGACACTCGCGTGATGAGTCACAACGCATCGCCTGGATCGGTCGAACGAGGTTGGGACGGGCCGTGGTACCGGGTTCGCGCGGATGCCTTCGAGGCATCGTTCCTGCCCAGTTCAGGCGAGGACTTGGACTTGGTGTGCAACGTCGATGTCTACGTGGACCTCAAGGACGGCTCACAGTGGACTGCGACTGTCTTCACGGTCGCGGAAGTCGAACGCTTGATGGAGGTCTGGGCAGGAAGCGGCGAGGCTCTCGGTGGCCGCTACTTCTGGGTCTCGGACGGCCTGATCGTCCGGGATCCCGGCATCGACAACATGACCCGCGTGATCGCCGGACTGATCGAGACCGACGAGTTCTGCTCGATCTTTCAGCGACTCGAAGACGACTGATCAAGCACCCGGCCGCTATGTGCGACGTGGCCTGTCAGGCCACGTCTGTATCCCGTTCGATGGCCTTGAGCCGGTTCTTGAGCCGGTAGCTCGGTCCGTTGATGGAGATCACGTCGCAGTGGTGGAGGAGGCGGTCGAGGATGGCGGTGGCGAGGACTTCGTCGCCGAACACCTGTCCCCATTCGCTGAAGGTCTTGTTCGAGGTCAGGATGATCGAGCCCTTTTCATACCTCTTTGAGATGACCTGGAAGACCAGGTTCGCCTCTCCGCGTTCGAGGATCTCGTAGCCCACTTCGTCGACCACGAGGACGCCCGGCCGGAGGTAGGTGCCGAGCTTGTTGGCCAGGCGTCCGGCGGCTTCGGCGGCTTTGAGGTTGCGGACCATGTCGTCGAGGCTGGTGAAGTAGACGGAGTAGCCGGCCCGGCAAGCCGCAACGGCGAGAGCGACGGCGATGTGTGTTTTGCCGACCCCGGGCGGACCCAGGAGAGCGGCGTTCGCCTTGGCCTCGACGAACGAGAGGGTCGCGAGGTCTTTGACCTTGCGCGGGTCGAGGTCGGGCTGGAACGAGAAGTCGTACTCATCGAGTGTCTTGTGGTGCGGCAGCCGGGAGAGCCGCAGGCCCTGGCGGAAGCGCCGGTCGTCGCGGACGGCCAGTTCCTCGGAGAGGACCAGGTCGAGGAAGTCGAGGTAACCCATCTTCGCCTCGTCAGCCCGACGGGTGAACTCGTTGATGGTTTCAGCGAGGTGGGGCAGGCCGAGCTTGCCGGCCGTGGTGCGGATGCGGTTGCCGGTGAGCTCGCTCAAGACGATTCCTTCGTCGCTCGGTTGGTGGTGAAGGGACGTGTGCCGGTCAGCTCGTCATAGACCGACAAAGGCCGTCGGCCGACCTCGACCCGGGTGGCCGCAGCCCGGTTCAGCAGGGCCTGCAAAGGCCCGACCTCCTCGCCCCGTGGCCGTTCCTGACGAGGCTGGATCGGGATTTCGCCGGTAGTGGTCCGGCGTCCCTTGCCGGTCGGCAAGCCGTCCCAGTGAGACTCGTCGACGACACGGGCACCGCGTCCGATCGCCCGGGGATGGGTCGCCAGTAGCGTGGCGCCGTGGGCGTCGGCAAGGGTGGCATGCAGCATGACCTGGGACTTTGTAGCCCGGATCTCGACCAGCTGCCGCGGGCGGACCCTGCGGGCCGGCACCGAGTAGAGGTTGCCGTCGAAGGCAACCAGACAATCCTTGCCGACGTGCCGCAGCTGCCGCTCGGCCACCAGATACGGAGTCGGAGGCAGCGGCTTGAGAGCCGCGTGGTCCCTCGCCGCCCGCTCCGCGATGACCTCGCGGTGGGTCTTGTGGATCTGGGCCCGCCGCTGGGGCACCCAGGCGCTGAACGCGGCGTCCATCTCCTCGACGGAGGAGAAGGACCGGCCGGACAGGACGTGGTCGCGGACGATCAGGACCTGTCTTTCGACCCGGCCCTTTCCCTGCGGCCGGTAGGCGGCCAGGACGTCGATGTCGAAGTCGTAGTGGCCGGCGAAGCCGACCGCTTCCGGATGCAGCGGGACCGCCTCACCAGGGGCGACGTGGCGGCGGACGACGGTCTTGGTCCGGTCGTAGACGATCGTCATCGGAGCCCCGCCGAAGTGTGCGAACGCCCGGCGGTGGCAGTCGAAGAAGGTCTGCAGGTCCTGGCTGGTGGTGAAGCAGCAGAACGGGTCGCGGGAGTACGACAGCGTCATGTGGAAGGAGTAGACCTTCGCGATGCCCATGTGGGCGAGGATCTTGCCCTCATCACCCCAGTCGACCTGGGCCTGGGCGCCTGGGATCACCTCGAACCGGCGGTGCATCCCCGCCAGTTCCTTAGGCGTGATCCCGAGTTCCTCAGCGATCCTCGGCCGGGCCGTCTGAACGTAGAGCTTGACCCGCTGATAGTTGCCAGTGAAGCCGTACTCCTGGGCCAGCCGCTCGTGGATGACCGCGGCCTTCATCAGGACCTCGGCCCGGAGCATCGAGTCGATCAGCGGCCCGAACTCGTCGATCACCCTCGCCCGCGACCGCCCGCTCGGCGACCGACGTGGAGGCGTTGCCGACCCCGGCGCCGAGAGGTACTTACGGACCGTCTTGCGGTCCAGCCCGGTCTCCCTCGCGATCTCCGACAGGCTCATCGCCCCGGACTCCAGCAAGCCGCGAAAGCGCCGAAGCTCCAGCCAACGCTGCGGATCCAAGACCACTGCCAGCCCCCTCCGCCGCACGTATCGACCAAGCAGCAGAGTGCCGAGCAGCAGGTCTCACCGCATCAGCAACTGTCCCTTTTCATCCGTACGAGGCTGGGGACGTTCACGTGTACGCCGACACCTGGCCACTACCCGCCACCGCGGACGGGTAAAGGACGGCACGGCCGGGGGCGACACGAGTCGGCTCTTCCCAGGCATTCGCCCCGGAACTCCCCTCGAGTTCGCCAGCCTCGACGAACGCCTGAAGAAGATCGGCCTGCTCCCGCGCCCCGACCGTTCCACGGCATTGTTCGCTCTCGCCGCTGAGCTCCCCGCTGCTTTCCGCGCCCGGCTTCTCGGCAGCAACACGGCCACGGCCGTGACATGGCAGCAAATCTCCGCGGGCGACTGGGCTTCCTACGCCGCGGATGTGGCTCTCCGCTCAGGCGATGTGCGGCCTGACTGACTCCTATGGTGCAGTCAGATGTCGCAAAGCTCCGAATAGCAGGAGAGCCCAGGCAGGGACAACGTGTCGGCCGATGTCGCGAAACCACTTCGGCATCGAGCTGAGGCACAGGACAATGGGCAGATGTACTACGGGTGGCGACGTTCCCTGCGTCCTCTGCACAACGATGTCCAGGACCAGCGTTCGTCCTTCTCGACTGGGCGAGATACCGGCCTGGTCTCCTTGGGCGAGATGCGCGACGTGCCGGTCGTCGTAGTGCTGGGGGAGCGCGGTTCTGGGAAGTCGGTGGCGCTGGACCAGGAGCGCACCCTGCTCACGGACGACGGAGTGGCGGTCGCGTCGCTTCACCTGGGGCAGGACGTCTCAGACACGATCTCGGCCGGTGCCGATCTGCGACAGCACCTCACTGTGCCAGAGGACCGGCCCGTCCAGCATGTGCTGCTGGACGGGCTCGACGAGGGCATGAGCGCCATCACCAACCTGGAGAAGGCTCTGCTGCGCGAGCTGCGCCAGACCCGGCCCGAACTACGTGCAAAGCTCCGTTTGCGTATTGTCTGTCGCACCACACGTTGGCCCGAGGTCCTTGAGCGGGGGCTGCGAGAGCTATGGCCCGCGGACGGACAGGTTGCGCTGATGGTGCTCGCGCCGCTGACCCGCCAGCACATTGAGACCGCGGCCGAGGGACACGGCTTGGACGCTGCAGCGTTCACCGAACAGGTCTCGACCCGGGTCCTGGCAGCACTGGCCGAGCAGCCAGCCACCCTGATCCCGCTTCTGAAGTCCCAAGAACACGGCGAAAAGCTGCCCGAGACGGTGGCCGAGGCTTATGGACAGGCTTGCCGCACCCTGTGCACTGAGACCTGGCAGCAGGCATTCGAGCAGCGCCAGAACCGCCCCACAGCGGATGATCTACTCGATGTCGCTCGCTGGACAGCCGCGGTGCTGCAATTCAGCCGCAGCACGGCTCTTGCTGATGAGGAACCCCGGACCGGTGACGTGCACCTGGACGTCCTGGTCGGCACCGACCTCCCAGGAAAGCCCTGCGGGCGCGCCGAACTTCAGCATCTGACCGAGTCTGGTCTCCTGGTCCCTGTCGGCCAACGTCGCTGGGTCTTTGCTCATCGCAGCTACCAGGAACACCTAGCGGCAGAGTTCCTCCGCGACCGGCTCGCACCTGAGGTACGCAGAGAGCTGCTCTGGGCCGGCAGCGGGCCAGCCCGCCACATCCTTCCCGAGCACGAGGAGGTCGCCGCCCGACTGGCGGTCGGCGACCCGGACCTGTTCGACGACCTGGTCGCCCACGATCCGTGGGTCGCCCTCCTGGCCGACCTACCCGCTCTGCCAGACGATCGCCGCAGGCGAGTGGCCCAGGCCCTCCTGGACACTGCAGCTGACACCACCCCCGGCTACCTTGAGCTCGCCCTCCTGGCCCGGCTGGACCATCCGGAACTCGCCGAACAGCTCACACCGTTCCTGACTTCGCAGGCCCACCCGAACGGCCGCTATCTCGCGCTCTGGGTTGCAGCCGCATGCCAGCCAGCGGGCCTGACCGCAGGTTTGCTGTCCCTCGCCGAAGACACCGAAGCGCCGGTCGATATGCGGGCCTTCGCGCTCGCTGGGATAACTAAAATTGACTACGACCAAGAGGCGCTGACGCGGCTACACAGCCTCTCCGTCGACGACAAGCCCAGCATCGCTGCAGCAGCTCTTGAGTATCTGTGGCCCGGTCAGCTGACACTGACCGAATATCTCGACCGGCTTCCCCCTCGTGAGTCATGGCGGTACGAGACGAAGCTGGAACAGTTCATGGAATTGATCACCCCCGACAACGTGGACGCCGCCCTGAGCTGGGCCGTCGCCACTCTCGGCGGAGACACCTCCAAAGCCGTACTCGCCATCGGCGTACTCGCGCAATCCGTTCGTCTCCTTACTCACCCTGTGCCAGGAGCGCCCGGGCCCAGCCGACAGAGCATCTCCCAAGGACTGCTCGCGCTCGCAGCCAGCGACGACCTGCATACCGGGGACGCGCGAACAGCGATTGAGCTCGTCAGGCAGTCCCTGAGCGCCGACCGAGAGGCCCGCCGTCTCCTCGCCAGCGACGTGCTGCACAACGGCGACCAAGAGTGCGCTGAAGAACTGGTCTTCTCCACCGAGACCGGCCTGTTCCCTGAAGACGACCTGCTCTACTGGGCCGAAGGCTGGCTACAGCTCCCGCCCCATGCCCGCCGCGCCGCCCGCCGGCTGTTCAGCAACAGGCCACGCCCCCTCGATGACACCCTCAGACAGGCCGTGGAGGTGGCACGTCAAGCAGACCCGGAGCTCCACCAGGACACTCAATGGTGGGATGCACCTGCACCTACGTGGAAGCTCCGCCAAGAAGAACGCGAGCGCGAGCAGCGCCGCCTGAACACCTTCGATGAGGAAGAGTTCACCCGCGCACTGGCCGCAGTGCACACCGCAGACCGCGACCAAGTGCGTCAGGCCTGGATCATGGTTCTCGGCCACCTCCACCGGACCCGCAACGGCAGCCGTGCCAAGGAAATCACCATGCTCGGGGCTGTAGCCACAGCACCCTCGTGCCCGCCGGAAGGCAGCGCACTGTATGCCGACCTCGTCGAAGCAGCGCTGCATGTCCTGCGCACCGCTCCGGTCTGGAACTCGGACCACGTTGAAAAATGGGGAACCGAGCGGCACCACGTCCCCGAGCTGACCGCGGCCGTCTTCGTCACGGACGAAAAGTGGGAAGCCAGCGTGCCGACAACGGACGTTGCTCGATGGACAGGCTGGGCACTGGCCATCGCCACCATGACGCCTGTGGCTGGCGACGAAGAACTGCACGACCGGCTCTTCGAGCGATGCGCACGCCGCGTCGGCTCCGCCTTCGAGCCCGCTCTCGCAGCCTGTCTGGACCGCCTAGAGCCCTACAGGCTCACCGAACTCATCGGGTTCCTGCACAGGCTCCGCGCAGAGCGACCTCTTGCCCTTGTCTGCGAATGGGTTGCAGACCCCACGAGGGCCGCCGAATCTTGGACTGCAGTGATGACGGCGCTGACTCATTTCGACGGCGACGCCGCCCTGCCTGCGCTGCAGCGCGTCGTGGCCGCCGGACCCGCAGGGGACCCCGACGGCAGGCAACGCTGGATCAGCGCAGTCACGGCCCTGATGTCGCTGACCGCCCTGCCCGCCAGCTGGCCGCACGTACGCCAGGCTCTCGACGCTGACGACGTCCTGTTCCGTGACGTGATCGACCGAGCGCTCCTCCACACCCGCCCCACCGCCCAGTCTTGGCCAGGAATTGCTGCCCTCGACGAAGCGGATCTCGCCGACCTCTACACCCTCCTGTGCCGACGAGAAGAACTCCGTCGCCCCCGGCCAGAGCACGAGGTGGGAGTCGTCTATTCGCACACAACGGATGAGACCCTCCACGACCTCGCCGACCTTCTCGCCCGCTTGATGGCTGACAAGGCCACACCACAAGCAGCCAGCCATCTCGCCCGCCTAGCCGTATCCGGTACCACCCACAATCCCGACTGGCTGCGCCGCCTGGCACGCAGCACCGCACGCGAGGCAGCCCGGAAGCAATCTGCACCTCTGCCCGTCCACCATCTACGGAAACTGGCGGCCGACCATGCCCTGCGTGTGATTACCGACGAGGCCCAGCTCCTCGACGTCGTCATGGAAGCCCTCGACCACGTTCAGGACGCCTTCTCGGGCCCCAACGGGATGGCGATCCTCTTGTGGAACCGCGCCGCCAGCAAGGACGTCGGTGCCATGTGGCCGACCTGGGAGGAGGATTTCAGTGACCTGGTCATGGGACTACTGAAGATCCACCTCGTAGGCCGACGCGTCGTTCTCAACCGCGAGGTCCAAGTCGACCGGCCGGGTGCTGGCGGAGGCCGCACTGATATTCACATCCAGGCCGCCATCGCCCATCCCCAAGTCGAACCCCTCACGGTGGTAATCGAATGCAAGGGCTGCTGGAACCCTGGCCTATCCACCGCCTTGACCACCCAGCTTGTGGACCGCTACCTACGCCGCCCTCACACAGCCGGGATCTTCTTGGTCGGCTTCTTCGACTGCGAGCTGTGGGACCGGCAGAGCCGTCCGCGCTGTTCGCCGAAGCACACCAAGGAGGAGATCGAGCGTCATCAGCACGACCAGGCCGCCCAGCACGGCCTCTCTGTCCTTGCTCGGGTCCTTGACTGCCGCCCTCCTGGAGCCCAGAGCACGGTGTGAATGGGTGTTACATCCCCTAACGAAATGATCTTCGGCCTGGATTCTAAGTCAGGCTCCGGGAGTATTAACGACGTCCCCTGAACCGCTTAACTCGTCAGTGCCGCGACAGCCCTCGCGTCCTCGGAGTCGAACACCACAGCGGTGCTGGCGTCGACGTCTACAACTTCGTGTACCGAAGTTGCTTCAACAGGGTCTTGTATTGAGCCGAAACTGGTGGGTTTCCTACTGGATCGTGTAGTGGACGTGTCGGCCGTGGAAGTAGCCGGTCACGATGCGGGGTTGGCGCTGTCGCCGGTGCAGGAAGCGCCGGGTTTCGCGGGCGAGATCGTCAGTCGAGGTGGCGCGGGCCGCGTGGACGTGGTGTTTCAGGTCGGCGTTCAGCAGCTCGTCGGGGTTGAGTTCCGGGCTGTAGCCGGGCATCAGGTGCAGCTCGATCCGCTCGGCGTTCTCGGCGAGCCACTCCTTGACGGCCTTGCTGCGGTGGACCGGGTGCCGGTCCACGATGACGTGCACCTTGCGGCGGGCCTGTCGGGCGAGACGGTCGAGGAACGCGCAGAACACGTCCGCGGTGAACTTCTCCGGGAAGACGGTGAACCACAGCACGCCCCGCGAAGCGACCGCAGACATGAT
>NZ_JBHWVM010000159.1:0-8132 GCF_042736805.1 Streptomyces sp. NPDC060031 | reverse complement strand
CTCGTGCGCTGATCGACTTGTGCCGGTGGGCGCCACCCCCTCGGGGGGTGGCGCCCACCGTCGTGTGCGGGTCCGGGGCTACGGCCTGCGGGCCGAGGTCACCCGGTAGACGTCGTAGACGCCCTCGACGCCGCGTACGGCCTTCAGGACGTGCCCCAGGTGCTTCGGGTCGCCCATCTCGAAGGTGAACCGGGAGGTGGCCACCCGGTCCCGGGAGGTCTGCACGGCCGCCGAGAGGATGTTCACGTGCTGGTCCGACAGGACGCGGGTGACGTCCGACAGCAGCCGGGACCGGTCCAGTGCCTCGACCTGGATGGCGACCAGGAAGACGGAGGACTGGGTGGGCGCCCACTCGACCTCGAGCATCCGCTCGGGCTGCTGGGAGAGCGAGTCGACGTTCACGCAGTCCGCGCGGTGAACCGATACGCCGCTGCCGCGCGTGACGAAACCGATGATCGGGTCGCCGGGCACCGGGGTGCAGCAGCGGGCGAGCTTGACCCACACGTCGTCGACGCCCTTGACGACGACGCCGGGGTCGGCGTTGTTGCGCCGCTTGTTGCGGCCCCGCGCGGGCGGGATGCTCTCCTCGATGTCCTCGTTGGCCGCTTCCTCGCCGCCGAGGGCCTGGACCAGCTTCTGTACGACGCCCTGCGCGGCCACGTGGCCCTCGCCGATCGCCGCGTACAGGGAGGAGATGTCGGGATAGCGCATCTCGTGCGCGAGGGTGACGAGCGAGTCGCCCGTCAGGATGCGCTGGATCGGCAGGTTCTGCTTGCGCATGGCCCGCGCGATGGCGTCCTTGCCGTGCTCGATGGCCTCGTCGCGGCGCTCCTTGGAGAACCAGGCGCGGATCTTGTTGCGGGCCCGCGGGGACTTGACGAAGCCCAGCCAGTCGCGGGACGGGCCGGCGCCCTCGGCCTTGGAGGTGAAGACCTCGACCAGGTCGCCGTTGTCGAGGGTCGATTCGAGCGGCACGAGCCGCCCGTTGACCCGCGCTCCTATGGTGCGGTGGCCGACCTCGGTGTGGACGGCGTACGCGAAGTCGACGGGCGTGGCCCCGGCCGGCAGCGCTATGACGTCGCCCTTGGGGGTGAAGACGAAGACCTCGTTCTGGGAGAGGTCGAAGCGCAGCGAGTCCAGGAACTCGCCCGGGTCCTCCGTCTCCTTCTGCCAGTCCAGCAGCTGGCGCAGCCAGGCCATGTCGTTGACGGTGTCCTGGCCGGCGCTGCCCTTGGCGGCCTGCGGGACGTCGGTGCGCACCTTGGAGGTGCCGGCGACGGTCTGCTGCTTGTACTTCCAGTGCGCGGCGATGCCGTACTCGGCGCGGCGGTGCATGTCGAAGGTGCGGATCTGGAGCTCGACCGGCTTGCCGCTGGGTCCGATGACCGTCGTGTGGAGCGACTGGTACATGTTGAACTTGGGCATCGCGATGTAGTCCTTGAACCGGCCGGGGACCGGGTTCCACCGCGCGTGCACCGTGCCGAGGGCCGCGTAGCAGTCCCGTACGGTGTCGACGAGGACTCGGATGCCCACCAGGTCGTAGATCTCCGCGAAGTCGCGGCCACGGACGATCATCTTCTGGTAGACGCTGTAATAGTGCTTGGGCCGGCCGGTGACGGTGGCCTTGATGCGGGCGGCTCTGAGGTCGGTCTGCACCTCGTCCGTGACGACGGCGAGGTACTCGTCCCGCTTGGGGGCCCGCTCGGCGACCAGCCGGACGATCTCGTCGTACATCTTGGGGTAGAGGATCGCGAAGGCGAGGTCCTCCAGCTCCCACTTGATGGTGTTCATGCCCAGGCGGTGCGCCAGCGGGGCGTAGATCTCGAGGGTCTCGCGGGCCTTCTTCTCCTGCTTCTCCCGCTTGAGGTAACGCATGGTGCGCATGTTGTGCAGGCGGTCGGCGAGCTTGATGACCAGGACGCGCGGGTCCTTGGCCATGGCGACGACCATCTTGCGGACGGTCTCGGCCTGGGCGGCCTCGCCGAACTTGACCCGGTCGAGCTTGGTGACGCCGTCGACGAGCAGGGCGACCGCGTCGCCGAAGTCGCGCCGGAGGTCCTCCAGGCCGTACTCGGTGTCCTCGACGGTGTCGTGCAGCAGACCGGCCATCAGGGTGGCGGGGTCCATGCCCAGCTCGGCGAGGATCGTGGTCACCGCGAGCGGATGGGTGATGTAGGGGTCGCCGCTCTTGCGCTTCTGGCCGCGGTGCCAGCGCTCCGCGACCTGGTACGCCTGCTCGATCTGGCGCAGCGTCGCCGTCTCGATCTTCGGGTCGTTGCTGCGGACTATGCGGAGCAGGGGTTCCAGTACCGGGTTGTACGGGTTGGAGCGCTGCGCACCGAGGCGGGCCAGGCGGGCGCGCACCCGGTTGGAGGACCCGGCCGACTTCGCGGGCACGGGCTTGACCGGCGGGGCCGGCGGGGGCGTGGCGGCGGCCGCCGCGGCCTGCTCGGCCTGCGGGTCGGGCTGCGCGGCGGAGATTGGCTGGACCTCGTCTGGCAAGAGCGCTCCTCAAGCGGATCCGGTGCCCGTGTTCCGGTCCGGACAACCCATCGTAGCGAGGGTTGCCTCCCCCCGTTCCCCGAGCCTCTCCCGCTGGGGTCCACCGCCGCGGGTCCGCCCCTGGGGCTCCGCGCCAGACCCCGTGCCCCACACGCCGACGGGACTGGTTCGTGGCTGACGCCGCACGCACGAGCGGCGGGCACCCGGGAGAACCCGGATACCCGCCGCTCGGCACAGCAGGGTCGGTCAGACCACGATCAGCGCGTCCAGCGGAGCCCCCGCGAGGGGCCCGGCCAGTCGCTCCCGACCCGGCAGGAACGACAGCTCCATCAGGACCGCGACCCCGGCGACCTCCGCCCCGGCCCGCCGGATCAGCTCCAGCGAGGCCCCGGCGGTACCGCCGGTGGCGAGGACGTCGTCGATGACCATGACCTTGTCACCGGCCGCCAGGTCCTCCGCGTGGACCTCGATCTCCGCGGACCCGTACTCCAGCTCGTACGACTGCGCGAGCGTCGCGCCCGGCAGCTTTCCGGCCTTGCGGACCGGCACGAAGCCGATGCCCGCCTGCACGGCCACCGGAGCCGCCAGGATGAATCCCCGCGCCTCCAGACCGACGATCTTCGTCGCCCCGTACCGGCCTGCCAGCTCCACCAGCGCGTCCGTCAGCGCGGCGAACGCCTTCGGGTCCGCCAGCAGCGGCGTGATGTCCTTGAACATCACCCCCGGCTTCGGGTAGTCCGCCACGTCCTTGATCCGGCCGAGCAGCAGCTCGCGAACCTCGGCGGACAGCGGGCCCGTCACCGGCGCCGTCCCGACCGGCCCTGCGCCACGACCTGCGGCGCGTCCTCGGTGTCGGCGCCGCCCTCGGCCGACTCGCCCTTGGCCGCCGCGGCCGCCCGCTTCGCGAGCACCCGCTTCCTCAGCGCCTTCATGGCCGGCTCGCGCTCCTTGAGGTCCACGACCAGCGGGGTCGCGATGAAGATCGAGGAGTACGCACCGGCGGCGAGGCCGACGAACAGCGACAGCGAGATGTCGTTCAGCATGCCGGCGCCCAGGAAGCCGCCGCCGATGAACAGCAGGGCCCCGACCGGGAGCAGCGCCACCACGGTGGTGTTGATCGAGCGGACCAGCGTGCCGTTGATGCTGCGGTTGGCGATCTCGCTGAACGTCCAGCGGGTCTGCTTGGTGATGTCCTTCGAGCCCTCCTTGAGACCGTCGAAGACGACGACGGTGTCGTAGAGGGAGTAACCGAGGATCGTCAGCAGACCGATGACCGTACCCGGGGTGACCTCGAAGCCGACCAGCGCGTACACGCCGACCGTGATCGTGAGGTCGTGGATCAGCGCGATGAGGGCCGCGATCGCCATCCGCCACTCGAAGGCGATGGCCAGGTAGATCACCACGAGGACCATGAACACGCCGAGGCCGGTCCAGGCCTTGTTCGCGATCTGCTCGCCCCAGCTCGGGCCGACCAGGTCCGCGTTGATCTGGCCCTCGGTGACCTTGAGGTCGGTCGCGAGCTGCTTCTTCACGCCGGCCGCGGAGTCGGTGTCCAGACCCGAGATCTGGATGCGCAGGCCCCCCGTGCCGAGCCCCTGGACGGTCGCGTCGTGGCCGGAGGCCTTCTCCGCGGCCTCGGTCGCCTTGGCGACGGAGACGCCCGTCTTCGGGGTGGTGAAGACGGCACCACCCTTGAACTCGATGCCCATGTTGAGGCCCTGAACGGCCAGGGCCACGATCGCCGTGATGGTGATCAGGATGGAAACGCCGTACCAGACGAAGCGCTTGCCGACGAAGTCGTAGCCGACCTCACCGCGGTACAGCTTGGCGCCGAGATCTCCGAGCTTCGACATCTCTCACGCCTCCTTTGCGTCGACGGGAGCGGAGACGGTCGCGGCGGCAGCGCCGGAGCCGCTGCGACGCGAGCGTCGCAGCGGGGGCTGGGCGCCCAGTCGCTTCGGGTCCAGCCCGGACCACGGGTGACCGCTGGAGAAGAACTTCGTACGGGCCAGCAGCGTCATGACCGGCTTGGTGAAGAGGAACACCACGACCACGTCGAGCAGGGTGGTCAGACCCAGGGTGAAGGCGAAGCCCTGCACCTTGCCGACGGTGACGATGAAGAGCACCGCGGCCGCCAGGAACGACACGAAGTCGGAGACCAGGATGGTGCGCCGGGCACGCGGCCAGGCACGCTCGACGGCCGGACGCAGGGTGCGGCCCTCGCGGATCTCGTCACGGATGCGTTCGAAATACACGATGAAGGAGTCGGCGGTGATGCCGATCGCCACGATCGCTCCGCAGACGGCGGGCAGGTTCAGCGCGAAGCCGATGCCCTTTCCGAGCAGCGACATGATCGTGTAAGTGAGGACGCCCGACACCATGAGGCTGATGATGGCGATGAACGCCAGGCCCCGGTAGTACGCCAGCAGGTAGATCACGACCAGCGCGAGGCCGATCGCACCGGCGATCAGGCCGGCCTTCAGCTGCTCGCCGCCGAGCGCGGCGGTGACGGTGGTGACGCTGTCCTCCTGGAAGGACAGCGGCAGGGCGCCGTACGACAGCATGTTGCCCAGGTCCTGGGCGGACTGCTGGGTGAAGCCGCCGGAGATCTCCGCGTTGCCGCCGGTCAGCGCCTGGCTGACGGACGGGTCGGAGATGACGTCGCCGTCGAGCACGATGGCGAACTGGTTCTGCGGGGACTGCTTGGCCGCCAGCTCACCGGTGATCTTGGCGAACTTGTCGGCGCCCTTGTCGGTGAACTGCATCGTGACGATCCACGCGCCGCGCTGCGGGTCGATGACGCCCTTGGCGTCCTTGACGTCCTGGCCGTTGACCGCGGCCGGGCCGAGCACCCACTTGGCCCAGGTGGCGCCGCGCTTGCCACAGGCGAGCGTCGGGTCCTCGGGCTTGACGTTCTTGCCGACGGCGGCGCGCTGCGCCTCGTTGCTGCAGTCCAGCGCGGCGAACTTCGCCTGCAGGTCGGCCACGGCCGCGTCGTTCGCCGCGGGCGCGGACGGGGTCGGAGCCTTGGTGTCGTCTGCCTTCTTCGACTCGCTCGCCGAGGGCGAGGGAGTGGGGGCGTTCGGGGCCTTGAGGGCCTCACTGAGCGCACGGCCCTGGGAAGTGGCGCTGGACGACGGGGTGGCCGACGGGGAGGACTTTCCGTCCTGCGCCTTCGGAGAGCCGGAACCGCTCGCGGAGGGGCTCGGGGAGCCGCTCGGCGTGGCCTCGGGGGCGATCGGGCCACCGTCCGCCACCGCGAGGACGGGCCGGAAGTACAGCTGGGCGGTCGTACCGACCTGGTCGCGCGCCTGCTGCTCGTTCGACCCCTTGGGGATGTTCACGATGATGTGGTCGCGGCCCTGCGTCTGGACCTCGGCCTCCGACACGCCGAGACCGTTGACGCGGCGCTCGATGATGCCGACCGCCGTGTTCATATTGGTCTCGTTGACGGCGCTCTCTTTGCCGGGCTCGCTCTTGGCCTTGAGCGTGATGCTCGTACCGCCCGCGAGGTCGATGCCGAGCCGGGGGGTCGTCTGACCAGTGAGGAACATCCCCGCGGTGAGCGCCACCATCGCGATCAGGATGAAAGCCAGGGCACGCCCCGGCCTCCCCTGAGCCCCCGTGGGCCGCCGGCCCTTCTTCGGTGCTGCCACCTTGTCGTATCTCCCTGTCCAACCATCCCGCGCCGGGTCAGCGCGCGGACGGCCACGAAATGTGTGGTGGGGACCCCTGCCCCCCGCAGAAGTATCACTGTCGGGGACCGCGGTGGCCGCCGGTCCGGCGCCCCCGCGATCCCCTGCCGGGCGCTACTTCGCGCCGGCCTCGCCGTCAGCCTTGCCGTCGCCCGGCTTCTCGTCCTTGGGCTCGTCCTGCTTGCCCAGGTCGAGCTTGGGGGCCTCGCCCTCGCCCTCGTCCTTCGTCAGGTCCGTCTTCGGGCCCTCGGTCAGGGAGGACGCGTCGTCGGGGACGGCCGGCGGGTCGATCGTCGGGTCATCGGTCGCGCCGTGGACGATGCGGTTGTACTCCGCGTCCTCGAGGACGGCGCCGATGGCGTTCTTCGCGAACATCGCGTGCACGCCGGGAGCCACCTCGAGGGTGACCGTGTCCTCACCGATCTCCTTCACCGTGGCGTACATGCCGCCGATGGTGCGGACCCCGGTGCCGGGCGTCATGTGGTCGCGCATCTGCACGGCCGCCTGCTGCTTCTTCTTCGCGGAACGGGTCATCAGGAACATCGCGCCGATGAGCACGATGAACGGGAGGAGTGTCATGAGACTCACGGGCGGAGATCCTTCGCACGACCGCACGGGAGACGGCCTATTTCTACGGGGGTGGGCACGCCGACCCGAAGGGTCGGCATCGGCGGAGTCTAGGCGAGTCCGCACCGATGGAACAACGCCCAGCATGGCATCGCAGTTCCTGACGGGGCGAACCTCCGCGCCGTCAGGCTCCGAACAAGCCCGGTTGCCCCCCGGTTCCGCCGCCACCGTGCTGCGGCGGGACAAGTCCCAGGTGAGCCCATGCGGCGGGCGTCGCGACCCGCCCGCGGGGGGTCCGGGCCAGCAGTCCCTCCCGTACGAGGAACGGCTCGGCCACCTCCTCCACCGTCTCGCGCTCCTCCCCGACCGCGACGGCCAGGGTTGACAGGCCGACGGGTCCGCCTCCGAAGAGCTTGAGCAGCGCCTCCAGGACGGCCCGGTCCAGCCGGTCGAGCCCGCGCACGTCGACCTCGTAGACCTGCAGGGCGGTGCAGGCGACCTCGCGGGTGATCACCCCGTCGGCCCTCACCTGGGCGTAGTCGCGCACCCGGCGCAGCAGGCGGTTGGCGATACGGGGGGTGCCGCGTGAGCGTCCCGCGATCTCCGCGGCGCCGGCGGTGTCGATCTCGACGTCGAGGAGCCGGGCGGAGCGGTGGATGACGCGCTCCAGTTCCTCGGGGACGTAGAACTCCATGTGGCCGGTGAAGCCGAAGCGGTCGCGCAGGGGCGGGGGCAGGAGGCCGGCCCGGGTCGTCGCCCCGACGAGGGTGAAGGGCGGCAGCTCCAGCGGGATCGCCGTCGCGCCGGGGCCCTTGCCCACGATCACGTCGACCCGGAAGTCCTCCATGGCCATGTACAGCATCTCCTCGGCGGGCCGGGACATGCGGTGGATCTCGTCGAGAAAGAGGACCTCGCCCTCCTGGAGGGAGGAGAGGATGGCGGCGAGGTCGCCGGCGTGCTGGATGGCGGGGCCGGAGGTGATGCGGATGGGCGCGCCCATCTCGGCCGCGATGATCATGGAAAGCGTGGTCTTGCCGAGGCCGGGGGCGCCGGAGAGCAGGACGTGGTCGGCGGTGGCGCCGCGCTGGCGGGCCGCCTTGAGGACGAGGTCCAGCTGCTGGCGGACCTTCTCCTGGCCGACGAATTCGCCGAGGTCCTTGGGGCGCAGGGCCGCCTCGACGGCGGTGTCCTCGCCGTCGGCGGCGGCCGCGACGAGTCGCTCGGCGTCGGCATCGGCGTCGGTGGTCTCGTCGTCCCAGTTCACGGTGTCAGTCTGCCTTTTCGGTGTGCGCGGTGGTCTGTCGGGTGCGGCGCCGCTGCGGGGGCTCCGCCCCCGAACCCCCGCGCCTCAAACGCAGGCGTTTGGGG
>NZ_JBHWVM010000158.1:0-8327 GCF_042736805.1 Streptomyces sp. NPDC060031 | reverse complement strand
CACCGGGAACGCGGCGGCCGCGTCGAGCGCGCCGGGCGCCGGGCGGTCGGCGGCCCGGCCGAGGGTCGCCCCGTGGACACGGCGCAGGGTCTCGAAGGCCAGGACGGTGCGCGAGCGCTCGGCGTCGCGGCGGCGCACCACGGCGGCGGGGGAGGGGGCAGGGGAGTGCACCGGCGCAGGCCCGGGGCCCGGGGCGCCGTCCCACTCCAGCGGGACGACCGCGAAGATCCCCTCCTCCTCGGGCGCCACGCCCAGCAGTCCCGCGAGCCGCTCCTCGTCGAACCAGAGGGCCGGCGCGATCCGCAGCCCGTGCGGCCGCGCCCACAGCCGCCAGGTCTGGAGCAGCGCGCCCACGTCCATGCTCACGGCGTGGAAGGAGAAGCTGTTGTACTTGAAGGAGTTCTGCCAGTACTTGACCCCGAGGACCAGGTACTGGGTGGCGGCGGGCCCGTCCGGCCCCAGCGCCCTGCGTATCTCACCGGTGACATCGCCCGCCAGCAGCCGGCGCAGCCCGTGCTGGTGCGGGGCGTAGTGGTAGAGCCCGGGCGTGAGCGGTCCGCCCGCGCCCGCGGCCCAGTGGACGCCGACCGGGTAGAGCCCGCCGCCGGAGGCCGTCCCCCGCGACCAGTTGGCCTGCGTGTAGTGGGGCAGCGCCGCCAGATCGGTGTTGGCCTGCACGCCGAGCCGGCGCCCGGTCAGCCCGTACGAGTCCTGGAGCATCCCGGAGAGCAGCGGCAGCGTGAACCCGCCCGCCGGGCCGTCCCCGGCGGCAGGCCCGGGCCCGGGCTCGGGCAGGGGCAGCGTCTCGGCCCCCGGGTAGAACTTCGCCTTCCGGGGCCGGTCCGCCCAGTCGGGCACGAAGTCGGCGGGCTCCATCGGGACCCGGCCTCGATGCATGATGGCGTCGGCGTAGTCATGGGCGTAGCCCACGGGTGTCCTCCTGCGTTCAGGGGTCGATCGAGGTCAGGGAAAGGGGTGCGGGGCCGGGTTGAGGTCCGCGGGCTCCAGGTCGTGCTCGCGCAGCCCGGCCGCGCGCAGCGCGGTCCGCAACCGGGGCATGCCGAGCGCCCGCTGGCGCGACCAGCCGAAGTCGATCGGCAGCAGCCCCGGCACCAGCACGCTCACCGTGTGCAGGCCCAGGGCCCGCTGCTCCGGCAGGGTCTGGTCGACGGCCACGACGTCGAACCCTTCGGCCGCCACGGCCTCGACGCACCGCTCCAGGTGCGCGCGTACGTCGTCCCGCGCCCCGGCGCCCACGGCGTCCGGCGCTCGCAGGTCGGCCACCGGCCGCAGCGGCCCCGGGTCCGGCGCCCGCAGCAGGAAGTCGGCGTGCCGGCCCATCTCCGGGACCCCGTAGACCAGCGGATGATCGTGCAGCGCGGTGACCAGGTCGAAGTCCGCGGCCATCGCGCGCAGTCGGACCTCGTCCCGCACGGTGCGCCCGGGCAGGTTCACGGCGTCCGTCGCGATCTCGCACAGCGCGGAGGCCAGGGCGGCCTCCGGGTCCAGCCCGGCGCCCGCGCCGAAGCACATCCGGCCCGGGCCCCCGTCGAACCGCTCGGCGACGCCGGTCACCACCGGGACCGGGAAGGTGATCCTGGTGTCGAAGAACCGCGCGCGGTACCCGTACATCGCGAGGCGGTCCACCATGGACCGGGTCCGGGTCCGCGCGCTGCTCGCCGGGTCGATCTCGGGCAGCGCCTGGCGCCCGTACCAGGCGAGCAGGAAGGCGTCGCGCTCGATGACCTCCATCAGGCCGAAGTACACGGCCTCGGCCAGACTGCCGCCGGAGGCACAGCCGTTGGAGCTTTCCTGCACGAAACGGTTCTCCAGACCCGGCGCGTGATAGTACGTCAGGATCTCCGGCACCAGGCGCGGTACGCGGTCGCGCAGCGACCACCCCCACACCCAGGGGATGTCGCGGTCTGCGTCGAAGGGCCGCACCCGCGGGTTGTCCCGGTGGAACTCCTCGCTGTAGAGGCCCACTTCGCGCGGATCGACGGCGTCGGCGCCGAACCGCTTCAGCGAGCCGAAGACGCTGGTCGTCCGCGAGCGCGCGCGCATCCCCGCGTACCGTTCCAGGCCCTCCAGCACCCCGACCCGCGCACTGCGGTCGAAGGAGTCGGTGTGCCCGCCCCAGAACGTCTCGCGCAGGTACTCGCCGGCCCGCATCGAGAAGCAGCCGATGGTCGCGGAGGTGGAGGTCGAGGAGATGTCCTGGACGAGCGAGGGCCCAAGGGCTCCGCACAGGGGATTGGCGAACGCGGCGACGTCGATGCCGTACGCCTCGATGGGCCGGGTCCGGAAGGCTCCGGCCCGGTACGCGGGCGCGGGCGCCGGATCGAGCGGCACCGGGGCGTCCGCTCCGGGCGCCGCGCACCGGGGGCACTGCGGATCGGGGACCAGCGGGTAGCGGCGCACGCGGCCGCTGCGCAGGTCCAGCACCCGCACATCGGGAAACGGCCCGGGAGCCGGCGCCGCTGCCGCCGCCGTCACCAGCGCGGCCAGCGCCTGGGCGGCGAAGGCGTGCGCGTACGGCCACTCACCCGCCGCCCGGGTCCCGCCGCCCAGCTCCAGCGCGTCCCGCAGCGCGACGGACCGTACGGCCTGCCAGCGCCGCTCCAGACACCGGCCGCAGCCCGGCCGTCCGGCCACGGGGAACGGGCCGACCACGG
Source organism: Streptomyces sp. NPDC060031 (assembly GCF_042736805.1). Lineage (NCBI taxonomy): Bacteria > Bacillati > Actinomycetota > Actinomycetes > Kitasatosporales > Streptomycetaceae > Streptomyces > Streptomyces sp. NPDC060031. The sequence goes on along the minus strand of NZ_JBHWVM010000158.1, from coordinate 5,652 downwards.
CCTGATGCCCGTACAGGTGGACCGGTACGGCCCGGACCGCGGCGTCTCCGAGGCTGAAGCCGCCGTAGCCGAGGCCGTGGCCGTCGCCGTCGTCCGGCGCTTCGGCGAAGGCATCGCGCAGCCCCAGCACGGACAACTCCACGAGTGGACCGTCCAGCGCCCCCAGCGCCCGCGCCAGCAGCCCGCCGAACCGCTCGGCGCCGGGGTCCGCGGGCGCCTTCGGCAGCCGGCTACGCGTCATCGCGCGGCTCCCGGGCGGCGGTGAGCAGCACCCGGACCGTGTGGATGGCCGCCGAGGCCAGGTCGGGCGAGCCCGTCGGGACCACGTACGCGTCCCGCCCCGCCGACCCGAGACGGTCCAGGACCTCCGCCCAGCCGATGGCCGCGCCGTCGTCGGCGGGGCCGGCCGTGCCGGACACCGTCAGCGCGCGCGGGTCGAGGTCGCGCAGCAGCGGATCGCCGGTGTCGGCCGCCCCGCCGTGGCCGCCGGCCTCGTCGCGCTCGAACTGCACCGTGCCCAGCAGCTCCCGCAGCGCGCGAACCGCCGCTGACCGGCGCCCGGGATCACTGCCCAGCGCCCACCGCTCCCCGCAGCGTGCGAGCAGCACCTGTACGCCGCTGCGCGCGCCCTCCCCGAGGTCCAGCAGCTCCACCGGCAGCCCCAGCCGCTCCGCCGACCGTACGAGGAAGACCAGCTCGGCATCCGCGTCGGCTTCCGCGTCGACCGCCGGCAGCGGCACCAGACCCGCCGCGGCGCCCCGTACGGCACGCAGCAGTGCGTCGTACCCGAGGGCCGAAGCGAGCCCGGCGGCGGCCGCGTCCGCGAGGGCCGGGCCCGCGCCCGCCCCGGCCCGGGTGCGCTCGAAGAGCCGGTCGGCGTTGTGCGGCCCGAACGGCCGCACCGCGCCGGCCGGGACGAGCACGGGCTCCTTGGTCAGCAGCGAGACCGCCTGCTGGTACGCCGTCACCGTCCCGGGCACCCCGCAGGCGACGGCCAGTTCCGGCAGACCGGCAGGCGCCGAGGCCCCGGCCACCAGCCCGCCCGCCGGCACGACGTGCTCGGCGTACACGAGCGCCGCCGCGTCCAATGCGCGCATCCGCGCCCCGGCGACGTGGTGGACGTCGAAGGCGGCGATCGAGCGCGTCCCGGCATGCCCGATGCCCAGCTCGACCACACCGAGCTTCAGGGGTATCTGCGTCAGCGGCTCGTCGGCGAACCGGGTGAACACCCCGGCGTACGGACGCACCAGCGCGGAGCGCCGGTTCAGCTCGTCGACCAGCGCGTCCGCCTCGCGCGCCGTCTCCAGGGTCGCCGCAGCGGGCGTTCCCGCGGCGCCCGCCGCGGCGAGGTCCACCGCCTCGGCCTGTGCGCCGGCGCCGGCGCACAGCGGGCAGCGCGGGTGCGCGAACAAGGGCTCGTCGGTGACGTCCAGCGACTCCATGTCCTGGACGAGCAGCCGCCCGGCCGTTTCGGCGGGCAGCGCCCCGGAGGCCGCGCGGAAGACCTCGTAGCCCAGCAGGTTGCCGATCATCGCGGCCAGCGGACCCCCCGGCACGGGCCCGGCGGCCTGCGGGCCGCCCGGCAGTGCCAGGGCGCTCCACAGGTCGGCCGCCGCCCCCGCCTCCCCGCGCGCCGCGCCCATCCGCAGCGCCGCGCAGGCCCAGCAGCCCGGGGAGCCGTGCGTCATCAGCGGGCCGATCACCGCGTCGGAGCCGTACGTCCAGGCGGGCAGCAGCGTGCGGCCCTCGGGGATCCCGGCCCGCAGCAGTGGGAGCAGCCGCGCCGCGGCCGTGCGCCCGCCGCTCACCACGACGGTGTCGTACTCGCTCAACGCCGCCCAGTCCAGGCCTTGTTCAGCGCCCGGCAGGGTGCGTATCGCCACGGGACATCCGTCAGCGAGGGCCTCTGTGGCATCGATGTCCAGCGTCTCGCGATCCGCCTGCGGCAGCACCCCGACGACCGCGCAGCCGTTGCGCACCAGGCTCAGGGCGCACCAGCGGGCCACGGCGTCGTCTCCGAGCACCGCGACCCGTGCGTCGCGAAAGCGCAGGAAGCGAGCCTCGGCGTCATCGGCGTAGTGCTCCACGTACGCGATCTGCGGCGCGAACCGCCGTGCCACGTCGGGCGGGAGCACCGACGGGCCGGAGTCCTCGCGCGCGGACCGCGCGAAGTCCCGGTCGTACAGGGTTCTGACGAGTTCGCCGACCATCGCCCGCTGTGGATCGCCCATGCCCTGACAGATCTCGGCGACCGTGTACGCGCCGGTGAGGTGCGGGACGATCAGCGTGGCGAACCGGTACGCCGTCTTGGCGGTGAGGCGGAAGCCGCCGTCGGAGTTGTGGAACAGCACGCCGTCCGGCGTCTGCGTGAACAGCACGTCCCGGCGGATCCTGGGCCGGGTGGCTGCGACGGACTCATAACTGGCTTGGGACATGGGACACCCCTGATTGCGGTCTGGGAGTGATGGGGGAGAGGGAAGGGAGAGCAGGACGGAGAGGGGGAGGCGAAGGGGATCAGAGCGGTGCGGGCAGGACGGCGTCCAGCCGCCGCTCGGTGAACCAACGCGCGTAGACGCGAAGCAGATGATGGAGCCGGTACGGATGCGGCCCGGGCGGCCCGTCCTCCAACAGCCCGGCGTCCACGAGCTGTTCGAGTACGCTCTCGCCGGCCACCGCCGCGAGAACGGCCTCCGGCTCGAGCGAGCCCACCCGCAGGAACGCGTCCCGCTGCTCCGGCGCGAGCGCGTCCAGCGCCTGCCCGAACACCTCGGGCACCGACAGCCGGGCATCCTCGGCGAGGGCGAGCCGGGCGGGCGGATCCTCCGCCAGCCAGGCCGCGCAGTCGGCGACGCAGAGCCCGGGCCGGGTCAGCAGCCGGCCCGCCGCGATCCGCAGCGCGAGCGGGAAGTGCCCGCAGACGGCGGCGAGTCGGTGCGCGGCGCGCGCCTCGGCCGCTATCCGCTCGGCGCCGACGAGCCCGGCGAGCAGCTCGTAGGCCTCGGCGGGACCGAGCACGTCCAGGCGGTGCACCGACCCGCCGTGCGTCGCGGCGACGGCCGCGAGCCCGCGCCGGCTGGTCACGAGCACGGCCGCGTCCCCCGTGGCGGGGAGCAGCGACAGCACCTGCCCGGCCCCGGCGGCGTCATCGAGCAACAGGAGCCGTCGGCGCCCGTCGCCGTCCGGTTCGGGGAGCAGCGCACGGGCCTCGTCCACGCTCAGGCGGCCCCCGTCGGGCCGGCCCAGCGTGATGGTGAACACCCCGCCGGGGAAGGCGCTTTGGGCCTCGTGCGCGCATTGGCGAGCCAGTGCCGACTTGCCGATGCCGGGCGCCCCCGAGACGATGACCAGCCCGGGCCCGTCCGTCGAGGTGAGCCGCGCGACCATGGCCGTACGGTCGGCCGCGCGCCCGACGAAACCGGGCACCGGCGGCAGCGCGCCGCGCTGCGCGACCCGCGCCGGGGCGGGCGCCGCGGCGACGGACAGGGCGGCCCGCGGCAAGGCGGGTCGGGCGGTGGCGGGCGGTCCGAGTTCCTCGGCCCGCAGGATCGCCATCTCCAGGCGGCGCAGCCCGGCCCCGGGGTCGATCCCCAACTCGTCGCGCAGCCGCTCCCGTACGGTCCGGTACTCGGCCAGGGCCTCGGCCTGCCGCCCGGTGCGGTAGAGCGCCTCGATGAGCTGTTCCGTGAAGCGCTCGCGCACCGGATGGCGGCGGGAGCCCTCGTACAGGTCGACGAGGACCTGATGGCAGTTCCCGGCGGCGAGTTCGAGGTCGCAGACCCGCTCCAGCACCCGCAGCCGCTCCTGTTCGAGCGCCGGAACGGCGTCGCGCCGGAGCATCAGCGAGGCCACGTTCGCCAGGGGCGGACCGTGCCACAGCGACAGGGCCTCCCGGAGCCGGTACAGCTCCTCTCCCGGGTCGGCCGAGGCCGAAGCCTGTTCGGCGAGGGAGCGGAACTGGACGAGATCGAGTGTCCGGATGTCATTGGGCATCCGGTAACCGCCCGGCACCGCCTCGATGGTGGTCGCGGATATGCCGTACTTCTCGAATAACCGGCGCAGCCGCAGTACACAGGTCTGCAGTGCGGCCCGCGCGGTGGCGGGCGGTTCCTCGTCCCATACCGCGTGCAGCAAATAGCCGGTGGAGACGACCGCTCCGGGATGGAGGAGAAGAGCGGCGAGAAGGCTTGTCGGTTTGGAGGGCTTGAGAACAACAGTTTCCGGGCCGTGCGCAATACTCAAGGGCCCCAAAAGCTGGAACCGCATGACTGGTCCCCCGTGTCGGGTCACGTATTCGCATGAGGAGCGGCGTGGGTGGCCTGCGTCCTCGTTGGTCGGTGAATGAATGGAACCCTACATAACGGATCTTGTGAAAGTCGAGTCACAGTCGGGGTCAATTACGACTTGCCCGGTGTTCGTCTCTTCTGCGTCACTTCGGCGCTTCAGGGCGTTACCGTCCCACCGCCAAAAACGTTCAGGCGTAAACGAATTGCGGTTGGGGCGCCATCCAAGCACGGAGCGTAGATCCAATTAAGCTCCATATTCGGCCACTGATAGCGCCGAACTGGCCGAACCGCGCACCACGGTTCAGATCGCGGACTCCGCGGACTGCGTGGCCGCCGCGTCGAGGGCGGCGGTGAGGCGGTGCAGGCGGGTCTGGAGGTCCCGGATCTCGCCGAGGTCGAATCCGGTGGCGGTCGCGATCCGCCGCGGCACCTCCACCGCGCGGGCGCGCAGCGCGGCGCCCTCCTCGGTGAGGTGGGCGTGCACGGAGCGCTCGTCCTCGGGGCTGCGCTCGCGGCGGATCAGGCCGGCCGCTTCGAGGCGCTTGAGCAGCGGGGACAGGGTCCCCGAGTCGAGCCGCAGGTGTCCGCCGATGTCCTTGACCGGAAGCTCGCCGTGCTCCCAGAGCACCAGCATCACCAGGTACTGGGGGTAGGTCAGGCCGAGGTCCTTCAGGACGACGCGGTAGAGGCCCCCGAAGGCGCGGCTCGCCGCGTTGAGCGCGAAGCAGATCTGGCCGTCGAGGCGCAGGAAGTCCTGGTCGCGGAGGGTGTCGGTCTGCTGCTCGGTCATGGTGCCACTGTACCTCGGGCACCCCGCTCGACAACTGAATTGTGCACAACTGAATTGTGTGTCATTCTCGAGGGGCGGGGTCGCCGGCCGGCCTCCCCGCCTCGCTCCGTGAGAGGACACCCGAGATGGACGCGCTCTACACCGCTGTCGCCACCGCCAACGGCCGCGAAGGCCGCACCGTCAGCTCCGACGGCCAGGTCGACCTCGCGCTCGCCATGCCCCCGGCGCTCGGCGGCAGCGGTCAGGGCACCAACCCCGAGCAGCTCTTCGCGGCCGGTTACGCCGCCTGCTTCGCCAGCGCGCTGGGCCTGGTCGGCCGCCAGGCCAAGGTCGACACCAGCGAGGTCTCGGTCACGGCCGAGGTCGCCATCGGCAAGGACGCGACGGGCTTCGGCCTGGCCGTGGTCCTGCGGGTGGAGCTCCCCGAGTCGCTGGCGGGCGAGACCGGCAACCTGCTGGTCAAGCAGGCCCACGAGGTCTGCCCCTACTCCAAGGCGACCCGCGGCAACATCCCCGTCGAACTCGTGGTCGAGTAGTCACCGAGCGTGCCGGGTGTGGGGGCGGGAGCGCGTGTGAGCG
>NZ_JBHWVM010000157.1:0-8511 GCF_042736805.1 Streptomyces sp. NPDC060031 | reverse complement strand
TCCGCCGCGCACCCCACGGTGGGCGCCCCGGCCCTGGCCGGTGGCGCCCACGGTCGTATCTGCCCACGCGCGGGACGGGCCCGTCAGTTGGCGCCGCCGTTGAGCTTCACGCCTCCGAGCATCGGGGACCCCTGGGTGGCCCCGTTCGCGAGCTTCATCACCTCGCCCGGCGCATCGTTGCGGACCTTGTTGACGGTCTGCACGGTGCCCACGACCTTGTTGACGGTCTCGCCCTGCTCGGCTAGGCCGTTGCCCAGGGTCTGAGGGAGGGCCTGCGAGACCGGATTGACGGCGTTCAGGGTTTCCGTCACCCCGCCCGTCAGGCTCATGGTCGGCGAGGTGGTCGGGGCCCCGGCGGCGAAGGCGGGGGCGGTGGCGCCGAGGGCGGCAACGGAGCCGACGACGACAGCGGCGACCTTCGTGAGCTTCATTATCGAAATCCTTTTCCAGCGGCGACCGGTGCGCCGCTTTCGCCATGGCTAACGATTCCCCGCTGCTGCGGAAACGCGGAACCGAACATGGCAACGGAAACGGCCGGAGAATCCGACGAGGGACTCTCCGGCCGATGTTTCTTCTTATTACCGGTATTGCCGTCAGGCGATACGTGACCTGCGGTACAGAATGGCGCCGCCCAGGATCAGGGCCGTGGCGAGGGCCGCCGCGGCGGCGGACTGCCCCGCACCCGTCTCGGCCAGTACGGGCGCCGAGACCTGCGCGGGTACGGGGACCACGGCGGGAGCCGGAGCCGGTGCCGGGAGGGCCGCGGGAGCCGGAGCGGGTGCGGGTGCCGGGGGCATCGGCACGGGCAGGTCACCGGCCGGGGCGGCCGGGGGCTGGTCTGCCGGTACGACCTCCGGTACGACCTCCGGTGCGGGCGCCGGCGCCGGGTGCTCCACGATCTGACTCCCGTGCGGCGGCATGGGAGCGGGCGCATGCTCCGCTACGGGAGCCGGGGCGGGAAGCGTGTGGGGCGCCTCCTCCTGAACGGGAGCCGGGGCCGGAAGCGTGTGGGGCGCCTCCTCGACCGGTGCGGGAGCCGGAGCCGGCGGGGGGACGGGGGCCGGGGCCGGGTGCTCCACGACGGGCGCCGGCTGGGGAGGTGCCGGGGGAGCGTGGTGCACCGGAGGTGCCGGGTGGGCGTTCGACCGGGGAGGGTGGTCGTCGCATTCCTGTTCGCCGGAGTCGCCCGAGCCGCCGTAGCCGCCTTCGTCCCGCGCCGTCTCCTCGTGCCGCGGCGCCGCGTGCTTCGGGGCGGCGTGCTTGGGGGCCGCGTGCTTGGGCGCCCGCCGGGTCGCCTCGTCGCGCGGCTCATCGGCCCGCTGCCGCGGCATCGCGTGCCGGGCCCCGCGCTCGTCGAGGTACCGCTCGAAGGCCTCGGCGTGTTCGGGGCCGAGGTAGCGCTCGTAGTCGCGCCCGGCGTCGGAGCCGGTCGTGGTGGCGCAGTTGTTGCCCATGGCGGGGTTGAGGGCCGCCCCGGCGTCCACGGTGTTGCCGCACACGTTCGGCGCGAAGGTGACCGGTACCGAGACGCTGTTGCCGGCCAGTACGCCCGGTGAGTGCGAGGCTTCGGCCATGGCCCCGGTGTGCGCGTAGGCCGCGCCCGCGATCGACAGCAGGCTGGAGGCGGCCGCCGCGGTGAGCATCCCCTTGCCCAGTACCTGTCGGCTCAGTACCTGTCGCATGGGTCCTTCCCTGTCTACCGGCACTGCTGGCCGGTGCTGAATCGAGGGTGGCCTCGGAGTGCACCGCCGTGCACTCCGAGGCCACCCCGAGGAGGTCTGCCCTTGCGGGCACAGGCGCTTCGTCAGGCGTTGACGCAGGTGTTGCCGAACGTGGGGTTCAGCAGCGCGATGATGTTGACGGTGTTGCCGCAGAGGTTCACGGGCACGTGCACCGGGACCTGGATCAGGTTGCCGGAGAGGACGCCCGGGGAGCCCACGGCCGCACCGTCGGCCACCGCGTCGGCCATGGCGGGGGAGGCGGCACCGGCGGCCATCAGAACGCCGGCGGCCAGCACCACTGCCTTCTTGTACGTCATTTGATTTCGATCCTTTCCCGCAGAGGCGTATCCACTGCAGAATTAACAACGAGTGGCTCCGGGAAAAGAAACCACAAGTTTTCGGGGGTGGGTCAGTTATTCACTCCGATGCTCGCACGCCCGGAATTCAGGGTCGATTTGCGAGTAATTCGGAGAGCCTCACACGCGGCGAGGCCGCCGCGACCCGGAGGTGCGACGGCCTCGCTGGCGCGGGGCGCGGGGTGCGATCAGCTGCCGGCCGAAACGTTGCCGGACAGGATCGGGATGTTGTCCAGGATGTGCGAGAGGGCTTCGTCGCCCTTGGCCTGGGTGGAGTTCTCGGTGCACTGCTGGTTCTGCGGGCTGGACAGGACGGGGATGTCCTGGACGCCGACGTTGATCAGGGCCAGCACGGACTGCACGTTGGCCTTGGCGGGCAGGGCGATGCAGGGCTTGTTGAAGGAGCCCTGGATCAGCGCCATCTGCGGGCTCATGTGCCCGTAGGTCGCCTGGTTGCCGTAGATCTGCGAGGCGCCGTTGCCGTTCACGGTGTTGACGCCGTTGTCGTTCCCGATCGCCATCGCCTGCGGGGCCATGGCGGCACCCAGGCCCACGAAGGAGGCGGCAACCGCTGCGCCGGCTGCAAACTTCTTGATCATTGTCGTCCCTTTTTTGGCAGGATTGCCCGGTACTGGAGCACCCGGATCAACGGCCGGGGCCCGGTCCGGGTTGCGAGGATTCACTCGGATGCCGCCGTTTCGGGTGGCGCGGTTGACGTTCAGGCGTTCACGCAGGTGTCGCCGAACGCGGGGTTCGGCGGCGCGATCACGTTGACGGTGTTGCCGCAGACGGTGACCGGGACGTCGATCGGGACCTGGAGCGGGTCGCCGCTCAACACGCCCGGGGCCCGCCGGTGAAGCGGTTCGCCCTGGTGCCGTCCCCGCCGTGTGCGGAGGCGGGGCCCGCGCCGCGCAGCAGCCCCTTCTCCATCTCCGTTTTCCCTTTTGGTTCGAACGACGGGCACCTCCATAACGACTCGCCATGCGCGAGGGTGCGTGCCATCGCCCAAAAGGCCGTACGTGCGAGTCCGACGTGATTTCCAGCCCGATATCTGCCAAAGTTCACTCCTGTTTTATCCCCTTGATCGAAAATGGAGACAGGGTCATGGGTTCACCCCGCAGAATCCTCGGCACACTCGGTCTGCTGTCCTGCCTCGCACTTTCGGCGAACGTGCCCGCGGCTGGTGCCGCGGCCCCGCCGGGGACGCGTGAATTGCCCCGGGTCCCGTTCACCCAGCGTTATCAGGCCGTGCAGCACGGCGGGCTGGTCCGGGCCTCGAACTCGGCCATCGGCTGCCGCCGCGAGGAGTCCGAGCAGGCCGAGCCGTGCGCCGAGGTCAAGCGGGGCGCGGCCGGGGTCAACAGCGACTTCGAGATGTTCTACGACGAGGTCGACAAGGACCCGGACACGTACAACTCCACCCGCGCCGAGCTCAAGGTCCCGCAGGGCGCGAAGGTCTCGTACGCCCGGCTGTACTGGGGCGGGAACCTGCGGGTCGGCGAGCAGAAGCCGCCGGAGGACAACGGCCGGGTGCTGGTCGCCGAGCCGGGCGGTTCGTACAAGGCGGTGCTGGCCGACACGGTGATCGGGCACCGCAGCGACGAGGGGAGCGACGCCTACCAGGCCTCCGCCGACGTGACCCCGCTGGTCCGCAAGGGCGGCGCGGGGATGTGGACGGTGGCCCAGCTCAACATCGCCATGGGGCACTCCGAGGTGGGCGCCTGGGGCGGCTGGACGCTGGTGGTCGCCTACGAGCACCCGCAGGAGCCGGTACGCCGGGTCTCGCTGTGGGACGGCTTCGAGGGGCTGGCCGCCGGACCCGGCGAGGCTTCGGGCGAGACGGTGGAGCTCGCCGGTCTCGACGCTGCGCCCGGGTCCGCGGGCCGGGTCGGGGTGGTGGCGTACGACGGGGACCGCGGGACCCTCGGCGACTCACTCACGGTGACGGCCGACAGCGGGCGCCGGGTCAACCTCAGCGATGCTGAAAATCCTTTTAATGATGTTATGAATTCCACGATCACGGAATTCGGACATCCCTCGTTCGTGCGACAGCCCGAACATCTGAATAATCTCGGATATGACGCGGACGTCTTCGATCTGAGCCCCGCTCTGTCCGGTGGTGCCCGAAACCTCACCTTCAGGTTCGCGGGCGAAAACCAGGGTCATTTCCTCGGTGTGCTCTTCGTTCAGACAGACGCGCGCCGCTGAACGCAGGAGATCGCTCCACGTGTCGACACAGCCTTCGACCGCCCACCCCCCGACCCCATCGCAGGTGACCGTCCTCCATCTCGTCCAGCCCGTCGAGGGAGGGGTCGCCCGGGTCGTCGTCGACCTCGTCCGCGCCCAGTCCGCCGCCGGGCTGCGGCCCGTCGTCGGCTGCCCGCGCGGCGGCCGGCTCGCGGAAGACGCCCGCGCCGCCGGGGCCGAGGTCCTCACCTGGCGCGCCGGCCGGGCCCCCGGGCCCGGCCTGCCCGCCGAAGTGCTCGCCGCCCGCCGGGTGATCGACCGCGTCCGGCCCGACGTCCTGCACGCCCACAGCGCCAAGGCCGGGCTGGCCGGCCGGCTCGCCGTGCGCGGGAGAGTACCGACCGTCTTCCAGCCGCACGCCTGGTCCTTCGACGCCGTCGGCGGGGCCACCGCCGCGCTCGCCCTGCGCTGGGAGCGGTTCGGCGCCCGCTGGGCCGACCGGGTGCTCTGCGTCAGCGAGGCCGAACGCCGAACGGGTGAGTCCGAGGGGATCGCCGCCCGCTGGTCGGTGATCCGCAACGGCGTCGACCTCGGCCACTTCCGCCCGGGCGGCCCGGACCCCGCCCTGGACAAGGCCGGCGCCCGCGCCGAACTGTCGCTGCCCACGGCTTTCCGGGACGGCGACGGACCGCTCGTCGTCTGCGTGGGCCGGATCTGCCAGCAGAAGGGCCAGGACATCCTGCTGCGGGCCTGGCCGGAACTGCTCGGGAACCTCCCCGGGGCCCGGCTCGCGCTCGTCGGCGACGGCCCCGACACCGAACGGCTGCGGCGCGGCGCCCCGCCCGGAGTGCTCTTCGCGGGGGCCGCCTGCGACATCCGACCGTGGCTTCGGGCCGCCGATCTCGTTGTACTGCCGTCGCGGTGGGAAGGCATGGCGCTCGCCCCGCTCGAAGCCATGGCCTGCGGCCGTCCGGTCCTGGTCTCCGACGTCAGCGGTGCCCGGGAGAGCCTGCCGCCCGGCCAGGGACGGCTCTGTCTGGTGCCACCGGAGGATCCGACGGCGCTGGCCAAGGCCCTGGGACGGCTGCTCGCCGAGCCGCGGCTGCTCGCCGAACTCGGCGAGCAGGCCCAGCAGCACGCCCGTACCGACTTCGACGTGCGGCGGACCACGGACGCGGTCACCGGTCTGTACCACGAACTGCTGGGCAGGCCCCGGCCCTTGAACCAGGAGCGCATCAGCCGATGACGATGGACAGCGCACCCGCCCGGCACACCGGGCAGGGCGGCACGGGGCCTTCCGTAGGCAGTACCGGCACCGGCATCACCGCCGTCCGCCGTTCCGTGACCGCCATCCACCCCCCGCGGGGGCCCAAGGCCGAGCAGGCCCGTCCTGCCGTACGGCCGCAGCGGTCCCGCCGCCGCGACGGGGTGCTCCCGCTGCTGAGCGCCGACGCGCTGGCCGTCGCGGTGACGACGGCCGCCCTGCCCGGACTCCAACTGCCCGCCCCCGCGGCCGTACCCGTCGCCGCGGCCCTCGCCGCGCTGCACGCCCAGGCCGGGCTGTACCGGCCGCGGCTCGCGCCGTCCGCGCTCCTCGAACTGCCCGCGCTGGCCGGACGGGCCGCCGTCGTGTGGTGCGCGGCCGCCGCCGTCGTGGCCGCCGCCGCGCCCGGGCAGGCCCTCGGCTGGAGCGTGCTGCTCGGCGCCGTGTGCCTCCAGGTCGTACTGGCGTGCGCGGGGCGCGGACTCGTCAACCAGTTCCGCCGCCGCGTCCGCGTCCGCAGGCCCGCCTCCACCCTGGTCGTCGGCCCCGGCGCCGGGGCGAGCGCCGTCGCCGCCGCCCTGCACGGACGCCCCGAGTACGGGCTGTGCCCCGTCGGGCTCGCCGATCCCGTCGCGAACCACGCCGGGGCCGACGGCGAGAGCGGCGCCCTGCCCGTACTCGCCACCCACGAGGACATCCGCCGCGCCGTCATCCAGAACGCGGTGCGCCACGCGGTGTTCACCCGCCCGCCGGAGGCCGACGAGCGCACCGCCTCACTGGTCCGGCTCTTCCACGACCACGGCTGCCGGCTCTGGCTCGCCGACCCGGCCGGAACCGCCAAGGTCACCGGCATGCGGGTGGCGCAGCCCGCCGACCAGCTGTGGGGGTACGCCGTACAGCCGCTGCTGCCACGCCCCGCGCGGCCGCTGGAGCGGTACGCGAAGCGGGCCATCGACTCCCTGCTGGCCTCGCTCGCCCTGATCGCCGCCGCACCCGTGATGGGGGCCTGCGCCCTGGCCGTGCGCGTCGCCGACGGGCGGGGGGTGATCTTCCGGCAGGAGCGGGTCGGCCTGTACGGGCGGCCCTTCACCCTGCTGAAGTTCCGCACCCTGAGCGCCGACGCGCACGAGTCCGCCACCCGCTGGACGGTGGCCGGCGACCGCCGGATGAGCCCGATCGGCTCCTTCCTGCGCAAGTCCTCGCTGGACGAGCTCCCGCAGCTGTGGAACGTGGTCCGCGGTGACATGAGCCTGGTCGGCCCGCGCCCCGAACGGCCGTTCTTCGTCGCCAAGTTCAGCAGCGTCCACCCCGGCTACGAGGCCCGCCACCGGATGCCCGTCGGCATCACCGGCCTCGCCCAGATCAACGGCCTGCGCGGCGACACCTCCATCGAGGACCGGGCCCGCTTCGACAACCACTACATCGACACCTGGTCGCTGTGGCAAGACCTGTGGATCCTGGCCCGCACCGCGGCCTCGTTCTTCCGATTCCGGCTGGGGGGCAGCTGAACATGAGCCTTGCCGTATCGACGACCCGGCCACGGCCCGAGCTGCCGGTGCTGCTGCGCCGGCACTGGCCGCTGCTGCCGCTCGCCGCGACCGTGCTGTTCCTCCTCGCCCCGCTGCCCGCGGGGGACGCGACCGCCTCCGGCAAGGTCGGACCGGCCGACGCCGCCTCGCTGCTGCTCGTGTTCGTCTGCGCCGTGCAGGCCCTGCGCGGCCGGGTGCGGGCCCTCACCCCGCTCGCGGCCTTCGTCCTCGGGCTGCCCGCCGTCGGGCTCGCCGTCGCGACCGTGACCGCCGGGGATCCGTACGCCGCCCTGCCCGGCTTCGTGCGCTACCTCCAGGTGTTCGTGCTGGTCCCGGCGGCGATCGTGCTGCTGGTGCGCGACGCCGGGGAGTTCCGGCTGGCCGCCGGGTGCTTCGTGGTGCTGGCGCTGGTGCAGGGCGCGGTGGGGGTCGTGCAGTACGCGACCCACACCGGGGCCTCGTACCAGGGCGAGGACGTCCGGGCCGTGGGCACTTTCGGCCCCGGCGACGTGATGGGCATGGCCACGGTGGTGGCGTACGGGCTGGTCGTGGCGACCGCCGTGGCGCTGGCTCCGGGCCTGCCGCGGCGGGTCCGGCGGTCGGCGACCGCCGCGGCCCTGGCGCTGGTGCTGCCGCTGGTGCTGTCGTTCAGCCGGGGCGCGTGGATCGCCACCCTCGGCGCGGCGGTGCTCGTGATGGGGCTGGCCGGGATCCGGCGGGCCCTGAAGGTACTCCTCGCGCTCGGCGCGGCGGGCGTGGTGCTGGTCGGCGGACTCGGCGTCGGTTCCGAGATGGTGACGGAGCGCCTGGCCTCCATCACCCAGGTCTCCAGCGCGCCCGACCAGTCGGTGACCGACCGGTACACGATGTGGGCGGCCGCCGAGTCGATGTGGCGCGAGCGGCCGGCCGCCGGGGTGGGCCTCAAGGGCTTCCCCGCCAACCGGGACGGCCACTCCTCGCTCGGGCTCTCCTCCGGCAGCGACACCGGGGGCGCGGGCCAGGCGTACCTGCGCCAGCCGCTGCTCTCCCCGCACAACATGTACCTGCTGGTGCTGAGCGAGCAGGGCCTGATCGGGCTGACCGCGCTGGCGGGCGGCTGGGCGGCGGTCCTGGTCGCGGGGCTGCGGCGGTTCGCCTCCGGCGGGGCCGACCGGGGGATCAGGGACTGCGGGCTGGTCGCGGTCGGACTGCTCGTCTGGCAGCTGACCGACTTCCTCTACGCGGACATCGGCGGCCCGTCCACCGTCCTGACCGGAGTGATCATCGGCCTGGCCGCCTGGTGGGCCCTCCCCTCCCGGGGGGACGTGGACGGCCCCGCGGTACGCCTCGCCCACGGCGCCGGACCGGGCGGCCCGGCCCCCGAGGGTGCGGGCGGCCGGTGACCGACACGACTCCCTGGCGGCCCGCCTCCGGCCCTCCGGCCGGGGCGGGCCCCGCCCGCGTCCCGGGCGCCC
>NZ_JBHWVM010000156.1:0-8756 GCF_042736805.1 Streptomyces sp. NPDC060031 | reverse complement strand
ATACTCCCCTCCGTGGCTCCGGTCCCTCGATCGATGCAACCGCGCCGACCGGACCGGCTGTTCCCGGCGCGGCCGCTTGACCTTCCAGACAGCCTGGTGAGTTGACTCCGGCTGGGGCGGTGCCGTCTGATCGCGGTCGCCCTGCACAAAGGGTCAGCCAGGCGGGCCAGGACGGATCAACCTGCTCGCTCTGGAGAACGCCGCCCTGACCGGGCGCGAGACGATACCGCCCAAGTGGTGGCTCTGCCCCGCCCCGAGAACTCTCCGTGAGCAGGGACTGGGCGACCAACACGGCGGAACCTTCAGGGGTAGTCCCGAGGTAAGGGCAAAGCCGCCAGTACTTGATCTTGGTGTCCGGCCCGTGTCGCTCGTCACCCATTCGGCCAAGGGCCGTTGGTGGGACCCCCGCCCCCCCTGGACGTCGACTTCAGTCCGCTGCGCGGCGATGTCCCCGGCGTGGCCGGCTACGGCCAGCCGGCCTGACACACCTACTCCTTGGTCATCCCGTCACTTCCGCGGCATCGCCCGGCTGCGGCCGGGTCCGCATGCCCCAGCGGGCAAGAGAGGGGCCGGCAGCGCCCAGCGCCGCGAAGAACAACGCCAGCAGCAGCCACCCCGTGGTGCCGAGGCCGAGCACCACCGTGGTCAGGATGGCCGGGGCAAGGGCCTGGCCCGCGTTGAAGCCGAGGCCGAGGAGTCCTTGGTACTGGCCCTGGGCGTGGTCGGGGGCAAGACCGAAGCCGAGGGCGAAGCCCGCCGAGGACTCCCAGACCTCAGCCAGGCTGTGGACGAAGATCGCTGCCAGGACCAGTCCCGCCGCCGCCCACACCGGGGTGTACGCCGCCAGCGCCATCAGCGGGCAGCTCACGAGGAAGAGCAGACCCGCGATGCGAAACGCCCTGCCGCCGTCGTGCGGGGTTTCGATCCGGGAGCCGATCCTGGTCTGCATCAGCACGCAGAAGGCGGCATTGACGGCGAACAGCGCGGCGATCGTCCAGCGCGGCGCTTCGGTGTGTTCGGAGATCCAGATCGGCAGGAGCAGGGAGACCACCGGGTATTGCAGTCCCATGGCTCCGTAGAGGACGGTGAACGTCAGGAACGGGCGGTCCGAGAAAGCGATCCAACGACGCTGCTGCGGCGGCGCCGGCAGCACCGGATAGCGGGGCAGGAGGAGCAGGAGCACCGCGCACAGGGCGAAGCTCGCCGCGTTGCCGAGGATCAGCGTGACGTAGGCGCCACGGGTGTCTGCGGCCAGTGCCGCCCCGGCACCCACCGTTCCGAGGATGACGCCCAGGTTGACGAAGGTGCGCAACCTCGCCCGGAACAGGGCCGGGCGATCACCCCCGACCCGGACCACCAGAGCGCCCCCGGCCGCGCCACCGGCCGCCGCGGCGATCTGGTCGACCGTCGCGATGATCGTGAACGCGGTCCAGCTCTCGACGAGGACGAGGGCTGCCATCGACAGCGCCTGGACCGCGAGGGCCACCATCATGATCGTGCGCGCCCCGCGCCGGTCGGCGAGGTACCCTCCGGGTATCCCCGCGCACAATCCGATCAGCCCCGCGATGGTGAGTGCGGCGCCGACCTGCACCGCGGGCAGGCCCACGACCAAGGTGAAATAGAGCGCCGACGCCGCGTTGAACAGACCGTTGCCGACCCGGTTGACGAAACTGGCGGCGATCAGCACGCGCTCCGGCCGGCTGTCCCCCACCATGCTGCCTATTCGGCCTGCCAGTCCGCTCTCGATCATGGACGGCAGGCTAGCAGTGGTCGCAGAACCCGCCGCAGCTGCACCAAGGTCGCGTGCCCCCGACTTTTGGCCTTATCTCGGCGCTACCCCCTTCAGGCACAACGGCCCGCAGAGTCCATGCCGACCTGTTGCGGGAAACAGACACCACCCGATACGGCATGACCTGCAGAACCCATGCCTCCACCGAGAAGCACAAACAACAGCTAAAACATGCGAGAGAACCCTGGGCACGGACCGATTCCCTTCGACGACGACCAGGCGCTACGGGCCGCCCGTGGCCGTACGGCGGCGGAGCGGGCCGCCGACAAAGTTCCCCAGCAGCCAGCCCACGCAGCGCAGTCCGGCTTCCGGGAGGTCCGGCATGGGTGGACTGGCTCAGACCTGGCATCAGCGGATCCGGGGCAGGGCCTTGTCCGGGTGCGCGGCGTGGACGTACTTCACGGCGATGGTGGGGTGGATGCCGAAGAGGCGGACGAGGTGGACCGGATCGGCGGTCTCGTGGGCTTCGTCCAGGATGCGGTCGGCCCATACCTGCCGTGGCAGCAGTCCGGTCTGGTTGAACGCGGCCCGTATCGGGAGGTAGCTGATCTGCGGCGAGGCCGGGTGCCGGTAGGTCTGGGAGGTGATGAGCAGGTGCGGGTTGGTGGCCTTGGGCCACCGGCGGCGGCGCTCGCGCAGCCAGTCGGCCATCAGGTCGGTGCTCAGGTCGTCGAGGTAGACGAGGTGCGTCCGCTCACCCCGGCGTACCGCCGGTGTCCGGCGGGCGAGGTCGGGGTCGGCCAGGTCCAGGCGGGCGACCTCCACGGTACGCACGGCGTAGATGGCGACCAGAGCGACGATGAGGCGTGCGGCGGGACCGTCCAGCCGGTCCAGGGCTCCGGCCAGCCGATCGCTGGGCAACGGCCGCGGCAGGTGTACTCCAGCGGGCAGCTGGAGCCCGGCCGTGGGGTTGAGGAAGATCAGCCGTTCCTGCTTCAGGGCCCCCCAAATGCTGCGCAGCACGCTGAGCAACCCGCGGGCCACGTTGCCCGGGCGGCGGGCGAGTTCGCTCGTGATGTGCTCGGCGGTGACCTGCCGCAGGTCCAGCCCGACCGCCGTCCACGAGGTCAGAGCCGGCCAGGCGATGCGCAGGTCGTGGCGGATGCGTCGGAAGCCGGCCGGGGCGTGCCGGAAGCGGCCGCGGCCGCGCAGCACCCTCACCCAGGCGTGCAGCTGGTCGGCCATCGGGGCGGGAAGCTCTGCGATCCGCGTGTGCAGGGCCTTCTCGTCGTGCCGGTCGCGCCGTTCCTGGCTCAGGTCGGGCACACGCGGACGTACCTGATGCTGGACCTCGGTGAGCAGTTGGGCAGGTGTCTCGGAGAGTTCGTCCGCCTCAAGTAGCGCGTGCGCGTGGAGGAAGGTGATTACGCGGCGTGTGGCGGCGGTTCCGGCCGCGACGGTCCCGGCCAGGGAGCGGATGTCCCGCTCGGGGATCGGTGCGTGCGGCCCCAGCCGGGCCAGCAGCGTATGCAGGACCAGAGCCGCGCCGCTGGGCACGTTGCGTTTGTCGGCGAGCTGGGCCCGCGGGTAGGCGGCGGCGGTGGTGTCCAGCAATTCCTGCGCCGGAGCGGGCAGCCGGGGCAGCGCGAGGACGGGCCCGAGGTGCTCGCGGCGCCAAGTCCGCGGCATCGAGAACAGAGACAGTTGCCCCGCGGTGATCACCGGCACATTCGGCTCCTCCGGGGCGGGGGTCGTGTGGGTGCGGGTGCGTGCACGCGAGGCGGGGCCGGATCGGTTGTGGACGACGTAGCCCAGCTCTCCGGCCCTCCGCTTCAGCTGATGCGCGAGTACTCCGGCGAAGGCGAGTTGTGTGAAGGACGTTGGCGCCGACCAGTCGCCGACCTCGCGCACGTAGGCCAGGCACCCGCGGCACATGCCCTCCTTCGAGTGCAGGGGCAGATCGTCCCGTCGGCACCGCTGGCACTGGCCCATCCCGTAGCGCTCACGGTTGTGCCGCCATTCGTCACAGCCTTGGCACCGGGTTGTCGTGACGCCCCAGCACGCACAGTCCGCGCACGACCGCACGGGCCATGCCGCAGGGGGCGGAGTCGTGCGCGGGCTCAACATTCCGGCTTGGGCGAGGAGCTCGGCGGCGGCTTTCAACGGCAACCGCACCTGATCGAGCATCTCCGGCGCGACCAGCGACTCACCCTCCGCATCCCGGATCGCCAGCGCGCACCTGATCAGCCGCAGCACCATCTGCGGCCACGTCCCCTCAGCCCGGCAGCCGCCGCCCGCCGTGCGGCGAGCGCCTGCAGGACCTCCTCTTCCGGCCATGTGCGGCCGCTGATCCGCCGGGCATCGCTCCGCTCCAGGCGCCGCCGGACCGGGAACAACGTCAGTTGGCCGCGCGTCACCTCGGGGCAGATCCTCGGGTCGTCAACCAGATGCCGCACCTCGTGCGGCCTGAGAGAGGGCTCGGCCGCGCCTCGGGGGCGCGGTAGGTTGCGTGCACCTTGCTGAGCCAGACCCAGCACGTAGACGTGCAACTGGGTCGGCCCCGGGAAGACGGCGTCGATGCCGGCGCAGATCTCCTGCCGTACCGCGAGTGATTGCGGGAATCTCACACCCTGAGGGATGCCTCGAACATGGGTGTCCTACCTGCTGGCTTCGCTGATCGCGCCCTCGATTTCCACCCACGAACCCGTGCGTACTCCAGGCGCGTACGAGGCGGGTAGGGCTGCGGCAAGTTCCCGTGCCCGTGCCCGTGCCAGCGTCGATGCTGCTCGCGCCTGGACCGCCGAGAAGTCGATCGCCCCGTCCCGCCAGATGACGGCCTCTCAGTCGAGCACCGGCCCCGGGCGAAGCGTCTGTTGAGCGGCCAGGGCCAGGTCCATCCAGACCGAGGTGACGACCCGGCCCGATCGCGCGTACAGCACGACGGAGTCGACGGTGCGGCGGATGACGGTGCGGTGGCCGTCAAACTTCTGTTATGCGCTGTTGAGCTGTCCACGGATAGTGTCCGGCTCGAGGTCGAGCACGGGATGGCGGGTGCACTTCACCCGTCGGAAGCCACTGTGGCCGCGCGATGCCAGAGCCGTCATCGTTCCCCTTCCTGCCGGAGGGAATGTCCGGGGCCCCTGGCCTTCGGTGGGCCCGCAGCACCGGGAAGGCGTCGAGGCCTGCCCTACTGCAACCCGGACGATGCCCTCGGCATCAGCGCGTGAGCCGATGTCCTGTCCATGGATGTGGCTGGGCGCGCTGCCTGGCCACTGTGGCCAGGTAGCGCGCTCAGTTGGCAGCGGTGTGATGCTCTTCTACTGAAGCGGGTATTGGTAGGTCTGCAGGACGGACTCCAGACCTCGTACGCCCCGGGGCTGGATCACGGGCGCTGCCACGTAGGTCGCCAGGAGGTTCCCGTCGGTGTCCCGGACAGCGAGCTGTTCGGGGAGCACGGTGCCCGAGCTGACAGTCAGTACGGGGCGCCCTTCCTGGTTCTCCAGGGCCAAGGCGGCCTTGTCCGTGGGCTTTACCTCGGACGCCGGGATCATCACGATGCCGCTCTCGTCCGGCGTGCCGGTGGGCAGCACGAGGAGGGCGTCGTCGGGGGACAGGGCGGTCAGTTCGGTGCGGGCGGCCGCGTAGTGGACCTGTTGGTCGGTGACGGCCCGGATTGCGACGTCGATCTTGGCGATCGAGCTGTTCGCGTCGATGGCCGTCAGTACGTTGACCGGACCGACGGTCGCGGCTCTCGCCTCGGGTTCGGCAGCTCCCTGGTCGGCGGGCGCGGCTGCTTCACCGGCGAAGAGGTGGTTGATGTTGGCCGCGAAGACGTTGACCGCGAGGGCCTCGTTGGTATTGGCCCCGACGTGCACGCGCAGCGTCCAGGCGGCCTGGGCGTTCGCCAGCGAGGCAGGAGTGTTGATTTTGGCGGGGATCATGCCGAGCTCGTCGGCCGCGCGGACGTTGGCTTCGCCGGAGGCGTCGGTCAGCATTCGCATCTTGTTGAAGTCGGCTTGGTCGGCGATCCGGGCGATCTCGTCCGTGAGCTGGTCGACCTCGATCTGGATGGCGGAGCGGTCCTCCTGGCTGTACGTGCCGTTCGCGCTCTGGATCGACAGCACCCGCATCCGCTGGAGGGTATTGGTGAGTTCGTTGAGGTGGCCCTCGGTGGTCTGGATGAAGCTGATCGCGTCAGACGCGCTGCGGGAGCCTTCAGCGGTAGTGGAGAGGTCGTCGGTCAAGGGGGTCCTCACAGGGAGTCGGGCCCGCGCAGGGGCCGCGGCGGCGGTAGGGGACGGGCCATCGGCGGGGTCAGCGGCCGCGGTACAGCAGGTGCAGTTTGCCGTCGTGGGTGGTGAGGGCGGGTTCGTCGACGTTGGGCGTGTCGATCCTGGTGGTGTCGGACCAGAACTTGTCGAGGAGGAGGTAGGTCCACCAGAGACTTCCGTCGAGGCCGGGCAGGAGGCAGTACAGCCTGGTGCCGAGAGTTGCGATCGCCGGGCCGGTGCGGATGCGCCATCCGGCGTTGGTGTCTTGGCGGGTCCACTGCCCGTCTTGCAGGGTGAGCCTCTTGACGCTGCCGGGTTCGAGGGTGGATTCGCGGTAGATGACGTTGAGGGCGCCCCTGTGCGACGCGACGCCGGGGGCGTGTTCGGTGAACGCGGGGAGGGCGTACTCGAACATCAGCCGCACGGCAGGACTCCAGGCACCGTCGTAGACGAGGTGCCACAGGTTCCGGTCGAAGCCCACGATGAGGAGGTGGAGCTTCCCTTCGTGGTAGGCGAGTGCCGGGGCGGCGAAGGCCTTGGGGCCTCCACCGTTGATCGGGGTGGGCGCACTCCAGCTGGTGCCCGCGTGCCAGCTGTAGCGCAGAGAGTTGTCGGCCGCGACATGGACCGCGTGAAGATTGGTTCCGTCCGAGGCGAGTGCGGGGGCGTAGATGCTGGTGGCATTCGCCCAGGGGACTGCCGGAGGCCCCCACGGGCGGGTGGTGGGGTTGAGGTTCGTCGCGTGCACGGGGGCGCTGGAGCCGTCCCTGAGCCACAGGGCATGGAGACCGCCGGCGTGACTTGCCACGGCAACGGGGGAATTGCTGACCGGGAAGTTCGTGGAAAGGGCCTGCTTCCACGTGGCGTCGTCCAGGTACCGATGATCCACCTTGAACCCGGGGCCATGGGGCATGACGACGTTCAGGTACAGGATGTACCTGCCGCCGCCGTCTCCCACGAAGCGGATGGAGTTGAGGTCGACGGACCGCTTGCTCATGGTGTGCAACGCCGTCGCGCTGAACGCCACGCTGACGTCCTGGATGAGGTCGTCGTCGTTGCGGACCCAACCCAGGATGGCGTCGACGAGGGCTGCGATCAGGCCGACCAGGGACAGGAAGGCGGAGGAGGCTTCGTAGTCCCCGCTCTGGTTCTCCAGCTTTTCGGAGGTCGTGAACGCCCACTCCTTGATGGACCT
The DNA here is from genome assembly GCF_042736805.1 of Streptomyces sp. NPDC060031. Classification (NCBI taxonomy): domain Bacteria; kingdom Bacillati; phylum Actinomycetota; class Actinomycetes; order Kitasatosporales; family Streptomycetaceae; genus Streptomyces; species Streptomyces sp. NPDC060031. The sequence goes on along the minus strand of NZ_JBHWVM010000156.1, from coordinate 1,561 downwards.
CATCGCACCGCGCAGGTCGTTGTAGAACTGCGAGTTGCTGTCGTCCTCCTCCCAGCACTGGATGTTGCCGGTGAGGGCCCTCTTGATCTTCCCGTTGAAGAAGTGGGCGCCGTCGCCGAAGTACCGCCAGTGTCCGGTGTCGATTCCGCCGAACACGCCTGACATGTAGTCGCTCTTGGACACCTCCGATCCCGCACCGGAGCACCAGTAGATCTCGTTCGCCGGGTCGAAAACGGAGTCGTGGGCGCGCGCTTCCGCGTAGAACTTGCTGTACTCCACGCGAGCGTCGAGCGGGGCGACGACATAGCCGCGGCCCTTCAGTCCGTCCTCGGCGAGGAAGACGATGACCCCGGCTCCGTACTCGTTGCGGGCCGCCGCCGCCTCGGCGGTATCCAGCGGCTGGCCCGGCTCCAGAGCGTCCACCCGTACCGTGCGGAAATTCGGCTGCGCGGTGATCTCCGGCGCGAGCGCCGGCAGGACGGCAGCCAGGTCATCGAAGGAGAACCCCTCCGAGAGGGGACGCTCGGTCACCTCGGAGGTGAACAGCGTGGAGGCGCCACGTCCCTTGGCCTGCTCCTGGAAAACTCGGCCGAACTCGGCAATCTCCGCGTCCGCAGCCCCGGTCACCCGCAGCACCCCCAGAAGCTGCTCCTCCAGGTCGGTGAGCTTCTCGCTCTGCTCGCTGCGGGCAGCGGCCCGCAGTGTCATCCCGTAGAGCAGGTTCGCGGCCGGGGACAACGCCAGCCTGCGGGCTGAGCGGGCCGCCCGCCGAGCCCGCGGACTGGGCGCACTGCCCTCGGAAGTGGTGTCGGACGCGGGGGCGGACTCACCTGCGAGCTGGGCGCGCAGACGCTCGACGCGCTCGGATTGAGAGGCAAGCGGGACAACCTGGGGCATGGATCAGTTCCTCCACCTGGAGTGACAAGGAGATCACCTTGCGTGGCCCAGCGTGATCGAGCCCAGGTAGCCGCGTAAGCCATATTCCAGACACATATCCATCCCAGTCACGCCAAGGCACCAGGCGACCAGAGCGCGGGCGCAAACGCGATGGGCACCACATGTCAGCCGGCCACCAACGCCGGGAAGGACTCGGCCCGTACCGCGTCCCGCGGCACCCAGAACGGCAGGTCGTTCCGGCGCACCGCTCCGCCGCGGAACCGGCGCTCTCCCGGCTCCAAGGCGAACCTCCGGCTGCGCCTTGCAAAGGGCCTACCCCGTCCATAACTTCTACTCAAAGCCAAGCCCGGACCGGACCGGGGCACGGCCGGGATCGTCTCCGCAGCCTTCGCCAGCATCGGCGCGACCGGAGACCTCAGCACCACGACCGCACACCTCCACCCCACGTACCAGCCCCCCCCACGCCCCGGCTTTCCGCCCGCCCCGCCTCCCGACCCGCACACAACGCCGGACGGGTGCAGCCGGGCCGGCCTTCCGCAGCCTGCGGCCTGTCCTTACGCTCGCTCGCCCGGGTGTGTCCAGTTAACGGCTGATCTTGGTTTTGAGGTTCAGTTGTTGGCTGGGGTGAGCCGGCCCTCGAAGGCGATCTGGAAGGCGTTCAGGG
>NZ_JBHWVM010000155.1:0-8818 GCF_042736805.1 Streptomyces sp. NPDC060031 | reverse complement strand
GTTTTTTTTGTGTGCGCCGGGACAACCCCCCCCCGGGCCCCGCGCGCGCCACCCCCCCCCCGCCCGCCCCGGCCCCCCCCCGCCCGGGGGGGGGCCCAGGGCGCGCTCACGCCCCGTCGGCCAGCAGCTCGGCCAACACCGACGCGTGGCTGTGCTCCGGGTCCTTGACCGCCGTCAGCAGGGTCACCGGCCCCCCGCCCGCCAGCGCCCGCAGGCGCGCCAGCTCCGCCACCGCCTCCGGCGCCGCGAGCTCCGCCTCGTACCGGGCCCGGAACTCCCCGGCGGAGCCACCCCCGTGGAACCACTTCCGCAGCTCCGCCGACGGCGTCACCGCCTTCGGCCACTCGTCCACCGCGGCCGCCGCCTTCGACAGCCCCCGCGGCCACAGCCGGTCCACCAGGACCCGCACGCCGTCCACCCCCGGCTCCGGGGGATCGTAGACCCGCCGCAGCCGGATCATCCGCTGCCGCCCAGCCCCCGGACCTCGTCCCACACCGCCGGGTCCAGCGTCCCCAGCCGCCCGCGGAACTCCCACACCGACACCTCCGCCACCCGGTCCGCCTCCAGGAAACTCGCCCGTCCCTGCGCCCCGACCGTCCCCGGCGGCAGCGGGATCACCCCGGCCCGCCGGTCGTCGTACTTCCCGGTGATCCACGCGACCCGCGCCCGCGGACCCCGTACCCCCAGCACCAGGCACGGCCGGCCGTCCGCCAGGGACCACAGCTCACCCGCCCCCGGCCTCGGCGCCGGCCCGGGCCCGTGCGCAGGCACCACCGCCCGTCGCACGCCGCGGACCCTCGACGGGATCAGCACCAGCAGCGCCACGGCCACCACCGCGGCGACCGCAGGCCACCAGGACGTGTCCATACTCCGACCGTAGTCGCGCCCGGACACCCCGGCACGGCAACCCGCATCCGCGGCGTCGCTCCCCCGGGTGACAGCACAGGTGATTCCTCCCACAACGGCCCGCCGCGGAGGAGCGACCGGAGGTTTCGCGCCTTACGCTCGACCCACGCACGGCCCGCATTCCGTCCACGGACCGTCCACGGAGGTTCACGCTCCATGAAGCTCACCGTCGTCGGCTGCTCGGGTTCGTTCCCGTCCGCGGAATCGGCCTGCTCGAGCTACCTCGTCGAGGCCGACGGCTTCCGGCTGCTCCTCGACATGGGAAACGGCGCCCTCGGCGACCTCCAGCGCCACTGCGGTCTCTACGACCTCGACGCGATCTTCCTGAGCCACCTGCACGCCGACCACTGCATCGACATGTGCGCGTACTTCGTCGCCCGCTTCTACCGCCACGAAGGCGGCCGCTGCGGCACGATCCCCGTCTACGGCCCCGAAGGCACCGAGAAGCGCCTGACGACCGCGTACGAGGACGTCCCCGACGAACGCTCCATGAGCGAGGTCTTCGACTTCCGCACCCTGAAGTCCGGCAGCTTCGAGATCGGCCCGTTCCAGATCCGCACCGAGAGGGTCTGCCACCCGGTGGAGGCGTACGGCATCCGCGTCGAGCACGGCGGCCGCTCGCTCACGTACTCCGGCGACACCGGCGTCTGCCCCGAGCTGGGGCTGCTCGCCGAGGGCACCGACCTCCTCCTCTGCGAGGCCTCCTTCACGCACGGCAAGGAAGACATCCCGGACCTCCACCTCAACGGCCGCGAGGCGGGCGAGTACGCCCGCGGCGGCAAGGTCGGCCGGCTGGTCCTGACCCACATCCCGCCGTGGACGGACGCCGAGCAGAACCTCGCCGACGCCCGCGCGGTCTACGACGGCCCGATCGACCTCGCGTACTCGGGCGCCGTCTACGAGGTCTGAGCCGCCGGAGCCGAACCGCGGTACGTACGCACGCCGAAGCCCCCGCCCTCCCTTTCCGGGAGAGCGGGGGCTTCGGCGTACGTACGTACCGCGACCGGGCTTACTTGGCCTCGGCCTTCTGCAGCTCGGCGAGCTCCTCGTCGGACTCGCGGCCCGGCGTGGGGAGGTTCCACTTGGTGATCGCGAAGCGGAAGACGAAGTAGTAGACCACCGCGAAGCAGAGGCCGATGCCCGCCAGGCCCCACGGGTTGTCCGCGATGCCCAGGTTGAGCAGGAAGTCGACCGCGCCGGCGGAGAAGCCGAAGCCGTCACGCATGCCGAGCGCCCAGGTCAGCGCCATGGAGACACCGGTCAGCACCGCGTGGATCGCGTACAGCACCGGGGCGATGAACATGAAGGTGAACTCGATCGGCTCGGTCACACCGGTGACGAACGCGGTGAGCGCGAGGGAGAACATCATGCCGCCGACGACCTTGCGGCGCTCGGGGCGGGCGCAGTGGACGATCGCGAGGCAGGCCGCCGGGAGGGCGAACATCATGATCGGGAAGAACCCGGTCATGAACTGTCCGGCGGTCGGGTCGTGGGCGAGGAAGCGGGCGATGTCGCCGTGGACGGCACCGTTGGCGGTGTCGAAGGAACCGGCCTGGAACCACGGGAAGGAGTTCAGCAGGTGGTGCATGCCGATGGGGATCAGCGCACGGTTGGCGACACCGAAGATGCCCGCGCCGACGGCGCCGGAACCGGTCAGCCACTCACCGAAGTTGTGCAGACCCGTGCCGAGGACCGGCCAGATGAGACCGAAGACGATGCCAATGAGCAGGCCCGCGAAGGCGGAGAGGATCGGGACGAGACGGCGGCCGCCGAAGAAGCCCGCCCAGTCCGGCAGCTTGGTCCGGTAGAACTTCTGGTAGAGCAGGGCGGTGATGACGCCCATCACGACACCGCCGAGCACACCGGCGTTGACCGCGGCGTCCACGTGGATGATCTTGTCGCCGTCGACCTTGGCGACCTGCGGGAGGTTGCTGTCCGTGAAGGTGGCGAGCACCTTCTGGAAGACCAGGTAACCGGTGACGGCCGCGAGGGCGGTCGAGCCGTCCGACTTCTTCGCGAAGCCGATCGCGATGCCGACGGCGAACAGCAGCGGCATGTTGTCGAGGATCGCGCCGCCACCGGCGGCCATGTAACCGGCGATCTTGGTGATGAACGTCGAGAAGACGTCCTTGTCGCCGAGCATGTCGTCCGCGCCCAGGCGGACCAGGAGCGCGCCGGCGGGCAGCACGGCAACGGGGAGCATGAGGCTCCGGCCGATGCGCTGCATGACGGCCATCACGCCAGCGCCCTTCTTCTTTTCCGCAGCCGTCGCTGTGGACATGTGGTTCCTCCATTGGGCAAGGCGCCGCCCGGGGACAAGGGAAACGGGGGGCTGGCGACGTCTCAGAAAGGGACCCGGGGCCGGACAAGCCCGCATGGTCTACACCACCAAGTGGTGTAGACCAGTTGTAGCACGGTGGGGTCGGCGTAAGGAACCCATGAATTTCATGACGGAGGACACATCTGGACATGAGCGACAAAAACCCCCCGGACCCTGAGGGTCCGCGAGGGTTTTGTGGTGATTGGGCGGGTGGGGCAGGGGTGGGTGCGGCGGGAGGCTACGCCTTCGTGTTCTCCGCTTCCATCACCGCGATCTCCTCGTCCGATTCCCGGCCGGGGGTGGGGATGTCGAACTTGGTGATCGCGAAGCGGAAGACGGCGTAGTAGACGGCCGCGAAGCACAGGCCGATCGGAATGATCAGCCAGGACTTGGTGGCCAGGCTCCAGTTGATGATGTAGTCGATCAGACCCGCCGAGAAACTGAAGCCGTCCTTCACCCCGAACGCCCACGTCACCGCCATCGACACACCCGTCAGTACGGCGTGGATCGCGTACAGCAGTGGGGCAACGAAGAGGAACGAGTACTCCAGCGGCTCGGTGATGCCCGTGACGAAGGAGGTCAGGCCGACCGACAGCATCAGGCCGCCGACCTCCTTGCGGCGCTGCGGCTTGGCGCAGTGCGTGATCGCCAGCGCGGCCGCCGGGAGGGCGAACATCATGATCGGGAAGAAGCCGGTGAGGAACTGCCCGGCGTTCGGGTCCCCGCTCAGGAACATGTTGATGTCGCCGTGGACGACCTGCCCGTCCGGCTTGGTGAAGCTGCCGAACTGGAACCACACCGGCACGTTCAGGAACTGGTGCAGGCCGATCACCAGCAGCGCGCGGTTGGCGACCCCGAAGATGCCGGCGCCCCAGGAGCCCAGGCCCACCAGCCAGTCCGAGAAGCTCTCCAGCGCGTCACCGATCGGCGGCCAGATCCACAGGCACAGCGCGGCGAAGGCGATGGCGACGAAGGCCATGATGATCGGGACGAGCCGGCGGCCGTTGAAGAAGCCGAGCCAGTCGACCAGCTTGACCCGGTGGTAGCGCTGCCAGAACCACGCGGCCAGCAGGCCCATGACGATGCCGCCGAAGACCCCCGGGTTCTGGAAGGTGTACTCCGCGAACGAGTCGTCCGTCCCCAGGCAGCCGCCCTTGATGTCCCGGGTCCCCTCGGGGCAGCTCTCGGGAAAGGCGTGCAGCACCCCCCAGTAGACCAGGAAGCCGGCCACCGCGGCCAGGGCGGTCGAGCCGTCCGACTTCTTGGCCATGCCGATCGCCACACCGACGCAGAAGAGCAGGGGCAGGCCGAGGTCGGCGTTCAGCAGGGAGCCGCCCGCGCTGGCCATCACCTTGGCCACGTCCGTCCAGCCCAGCCCGTCCGCCCCGAAGACGTCCGCCTGCCCGAGCCGGTTGAGGATGCCCGCCGCCGGCAGCACGGCGATCGGCAGCTGAAGGCTCCGTCCCATCTTCTGCAGCCCCTGGAACAAGCCGTTCCACCACTGCTGCCGTGGTGCTGCTGGGGCGCTGCTCGCGCTCATCGGCGTCCTCCCTGACCGGCCCGTTTTTGGCAGTAGCGGCACGTGCGGCACACTGGTGTAGACCAGTCGCGGGCAGGCTGCTGCTGATCGTCATCATTCGGCAGGCAGCGGTCATGTGCCCGCGTAGATGGGCCAACCGTGCGTTACCGTGACGAAGCGGACCGCACAGGTGGGATCCATGTACCTGGCCGCCGAGACTCGTTCTTCGTAACACTCAGGGAGAAACACATGGCCACCAAGGCTGAGAAGATCGTCGCCGGGCTCGGCGGCATCGAGAACATCGAAGAGGTCGAGGGCTGCATCACCCGCCTGCGCACCGAGGTCATCGACCCGAGCAAGGTCGACGAGGTCGCGCTGAAGGCCGCCGGCGCCCACGGCGTCGTCAAGATGGGCACCGCGATCCAGGTCGTCATCGGCACCGACGCCGACCCGATCGCCGCCGACATCGAAGACATGATGTGAGCTGAGCCCCCGGCTCACCCGCGTACGAACGACCCCGTCCCGGATGCACCCGGACGGGGTCTTTCCGTACCCCGGCACCGACTAGGCTCGTAGCCATGTCTCGCATCGACGGCCGTACGCCCGAACAGCTCCGCCCGGTCACCATCGAACGCGGATGGAGCAAGCACGCCGAGGGCTCCGTCCTCGTCTCCTTCGGAGACACCAAGGTCTTCTGCACCGCCTCCTTCACCGAAGGCGTCCCGCGCTGGCGCAAGGGCAGCGGCGAAGGCTGGGTCACCTCCGAGTACTCGATGCTGCCCCGCTCCACCAACACCCGCGGCGACCGCGAATCCGTACGCGGCAAGATCGGCGGCCGCACCCACGAGATCTCCCGCCTCATCGGCCGCTCGCTGCGCGCCGTCATCGACTACAAGGCCCTCGGCGAGAACACCATCGTCCTGGACTGCGACGTCCTCCAGGCCGACGGCGGCACCCGCACCGCGGCCATCACCGGTGCGTACGTCGCCCTCGCCGACGCCGTCGCCTGGGGCCAGCAGAAGAAGCTCATCAAGGCCGGCCGCAAGCCGCTGACCGGCACCGTCGCCGCCGTCAGCGTCGGCATCGTGGACGGCGTCCCGCTGCTCGACCTCTGCTACGAGGAAGACGTGCGCGCCGAGACCGACATGAACGTGGTCTGCACCGGCGACGGCCGCTTCGTCGAGGTCCAGGGCACCGCCGAGGGCGAGCCCTTCGACCGCAAGGAACTCAACGCCCTGCTCGACCTGGCCGCCGGCGGCTGCGCCGACCTGGAGGCCATCCAGCTCGGCGCCCTGGAGCTGTAGCCTCCACGGCAACCGCCGGGCCCGCCCCGGCGTCTACGCGGGTACGGGCGCACGGTGTCACAGCCGTGCGCCCGTCCATGTACCAGAGTTGGGGGAGACCCGAAGTGAAGCCGAAGCCGAAGACGACTCACAAGCTCCGCATAGCCGCCGTCGCGCTGGCGGCCGCCCTCGCCGTCCCGGCGATCACCTCCTGCGACGCGATCTCGACGGCGATGGACTGCGCGAACACCGCGGTGGCCATAACGGACGGCGCGAACGACCTCCAGCAGGCGGTCTCGCAGGCGGGCAACAGCCCGCAGGACGCCCAGAACGCGCTCAACCAGATCGAGTCGAACCTCAAGAAGGTCGGCGACCAGACGGACAACGCCGACCTGAGCAAGGCCATCGACTCCATGAACACGGCCGTCAAGAACGTCCGCACATCGATCGAGAGCGGCAACTCGGTCCCGGACGTCACGCCCGTCGCGGACGCGGCGAAGGAGATCTCGAAGGTCTGCACCCCGGGCTGACCCCGGGCTGACCCCGGGCCGCCCGCCCTACGGGCGGCGGCCGGAATAATGGCCGGCATGACCTCCACGCCGCGCCTGATCCTGGCCACCCGCAACGCGGGCAAGATCGCCGAGCTCCACGCCATCCTGTCCGACGCCGGCCTGCCGCACGAGCTGGTCGGCGCGGACGCGTACCCGGAGATTCCGGACGTCAAGGAAACCGGCGTCACCTTCGCCGAGAACGCCCTCCTCAAGGCCCACGCCCTGGCCCGGGCCACGGGCCTCCCGGCGGTCGCCGACGACTCCGGCCTCTGCGTGGACGTCCTGAACGGCGCCCCCGGCATCTTCTCCGCCCGCTGGTCCGGCACCCACGGCGACGACGCCGCGAACCTGGCCCTCCTCCTGGCCCAGCTCGGCGACATCGACGACGCCAACCGCGGCGCCCACTTCGCCTGCGCGGCGGCCCTGGCCCTCCCGGACGGCACGGAACGCGTGGTCGAGGGCCGCCTCCTGGGCACCCTGCGCCACACCCCCGCGGGCACGGGCGGCTTCGGCTACGACCCGATCCTCCAGCCCCTGGGCGAGTCCCGCACCTGCGCGGAACTGACCCCGGCGGAAAAGAACGCCATCTCCCACCGCGGCCAGGCCTTCCGCGCCCTGACCCCGTTCGTCCGCGCCCTCCTGGGCTGACGCAGCAAGGCCTGGCCTCCCGAAACTCGGGAGGCCAGGCCTTGTCTGCTTGGTACGCCCGATCGGATTCGAACCGACATACGCGACCACCTAAAGATCGCCGCTCCCCAGTTGGCGTACGGGCGCAAGCCAAGAACACTCTACTCGCTGGCGGGGCGTCGACGGGTGGATTTCTAACGACTTCGTCGACCACCTCGGCACCACGTACTCGTGACCGCGTGACAGTTGGGACACAGCAACCGCAGGTTCTCGCGGCGGTCGTCGCTCCAATCGCCGTTGATGTGGTCGACCTCCAGGGTCATAGGGTCACCAAGCCACTCGGGCGGTGTTCCGCAGGTGTCGCAGCACTCCGGAACACCCATGTCGCGCAGGGCCCTTCGCAGGAGTCGGCTACGGGTCCGCCACTTTCCCTCGTGTTTGACGAGGATTTCATCAGCGGGCTTGCGGGGTAAGCGTCCAGGCTTGCCGCGGCCGTGTGCCTGACCGAGGAAGTGCGACGTGTCCAGCCCCGATTCGAGGACCCACGCTTTGAGAGATGCCCTCCACCCTCTACTGTCAGGCCGATCGAGACGCCGTAGGGTCTCCGCCCAGGAGTGCGACGTGGCGACGGCGCTCCGCAGAGAGGGCTGATCCGGTTTCTCGTGGAGCCGGTAAGGGCGTCGGTCGAAGTGGGATATGTCGATGCCGTAGGCGGAGAAGCGCCGCATGAGGTACTGCCGGAGCCGCTGAGGGTGCGGCTTTATGCCGTAGCGGTCGATGACCTCGTCAATGTTTTTGCACTGGGCTGCGGCCTCGGCCAGGACTTCCCGCGTGTAGTGGGCGGCGCTGGTCACCGGCGTCCCTTGCCCCGGCCGCGGTACGTGTCTGTCGTGGAGTGGCAGTTGGGGCAGAGCAGCCGCAGGTTGGCCGGTTGGTTGTTGCGCCAGTCTCCGTCGATGTGGTCCACCTCCAGAGGTAGCGGGTGCCCCTGCCAGACCGGCTGGATGCCGCACCTTGCGCACTGTTCGGGTACGCCCAGTGCGCTGAGCGCCCACTTCAGATGTTCACTCTGGGCTCGGCGGGTATGAGGCCCGTTCTGCTTGACGAGGATCGCCTCCGGGGTTCGCCTCGTCTTGGGCCGCCCCGCCAGGGAGGTCGGCGCGAAGTGGGAGGTGTCTATGCCGAATGCCTTCACCTTGCGGCTGATGTGGGTGTGGTGACCGCCCACGACCTCGAGCCCGAGGCGCCGCAGTACCTCACACATGTTCTTCGAGAGGGCGACCACGTCCTCCAAGACTTCTCTCGTCCATTTCTCCCCCTCCCGCTCGAAGTGCGCGACGTTCACCCCGAGCTTCCGCATGCGGTCGTACAGGTACCGCCTCGACCCGCTCTTCGGGTCCACCCCCAGCTGTTCCAGCGCCTCCGTCAGCGTGCGTGACGTGCTGGCCGCCGCCGCTAGGCGTTCCTTCGTGTACGGGCTGGTCGGCATCCCGTGTCCCTCCGTCCCCGGCCGCGTGTGCGGCTCTCGTATGGGGTAACGGGTCGATAGTCGGACGGTTACGGGTTGTTTCGTCCGATAAACGGAGCGGCCCGCCCCGGATGGGGGCGGGCC
>NZ_JBHWVM010000154.1:0-9246 GCF_042736805.1 Streptomyces sp. NPDC060031 | reverse complement strand
CCCCGGGGCCGGCGGGCCACGGGGGGCCCCAGCCCATCGCGCAGCGACGCGACCGCAGGGAGCGCCCTTGACGGGCCGGCCCGTCCCGGAAGGACAGTGGACTGCCGGGAAGCCCCCGGACCCCGTCAACGCCACCGAACACCCGCGTCCCGCCGAACCCACCCCCACCCCCGGCCAACGCCCTACACCGCCGACTCCGGTGCGATGCGGCTTCGGACGGCCGACTGGACGTCCTCTTCCTCCGCCGGGTCCGATGCCAGGCGGCGCAGGCGCGGGGCCACGCGGGCGTCCGCCGTCTCCGCGTGGCGGGCCGCCACCTCGCGGGTGGTCTCCTCGCAGTCCCAGAGGCATTCGACGGCGAAGCCGGCCGCGAAGGACGGGTCCGTGCTGGCCAGTGCCCGGGCGGCGCGGCCGCGCAGGTGGGACGAGGCCGTCTCGCGGTAGATGTGGCGCAGCACCGGGGCCGCGCAGCCGATCGCCAGGCGGCCGGCTCCGTCGACCAGGGCGAACAGCCGGCGGGTGTCCGGGCCGCAGCCTCGGACGGTGGAGCGCAGTGCTCCGAGGACGAGCTGGGCGTCCTCGGCGTCGCCGCGGGCGGCCAGGAGGGCCGCCGCGGCCGCTCCCAGGGCGTCGGGGCGGTGGATCCAGCGGCGGGCGCGTTCGACCGCGGCGGGGCCGCACATGCGCTCGTAGGCGGCCACGGCGGGCTCGTCGCCGGCGGCTTCGATGAGGTCCAGGACGGCCGGGTTGTCCGGTTCGGCGAGGACCAGGTGGTGCAGGGCGGTGGCGCGGGCGGCCTCGCCGGAGGCTCCGGCGGCGGCCGCCAGGATGGCCGGGCGGTCCTCGGGAGCGGCGACGGCGGCGAGACAGCGCGCGGCGGGCACGTGCAGCGGGGTGCCGCGGCGCAGCCCGTCGGCGGCCCAGTCGAAGACGGCCTGGACGCCCCAGCCGGGCCGGGGGCCGGAGGGGGTCAGCTGGCGCTGCCAGCGGTCGAAGGAGCCCTGTTGGCGGGCGGCGCGCAGCCGCTCCCCGTACTCGGGCGAGGCTTCCCACAGGCACCAGGGTCTGGGTTCGTACGCGTCGCGGACGGCGGCGGCCAGCCGCGCCCCGCCGTCCGCCGTGTGGGGGAAGCGGGCGAGGACGGGTGCGGCGAGGCCGCGCAGGCCTTCGTCGTCGTCGCGCAGGGCGAGCTCGTCGAGGGCCCAGGCCCAGTTCGCGCCGGAGGCGGCGTACCGGCGCAGCAGCATCAGTGCGTCGTCGCGTCCGTACGAGGCGAGGTGGCCGAGTACGGACAGGGCGAGGCCGGTGCGGTTCTCGTCCTCGTCGAAGAGGTCTTCCGCGCTGAAGAGGTGGGTCTCGATCTCGCCGAGGGGGCCGTCGAGGTCCAGGTACAGGCGGGCGTAGTACAGCGAGCGGTTCTCGACCTGCCAGTCCTGGCGCGGGTCGCGGAGTACGCACTGGTTGAGGGCCGCGAGGGCCTCCGTGCGGGGCGCCGCGAGGGCGTGGAGGGTGCCGTCGCCGCGACCGCGCTGGAGGAGCCCGAGCAGGGTGCCGCTAGGCGCTATGACTGGTTCGAACATGGGAATGGCCTCAAATCAAGCTGGGGACGCAACCGGGAATCGGGATTCACAGGGCCGCGTAACAGCATGTGAGGACGTCCGCCGTCATGTTCCGCTCGATGTAGACCATTGCCTTCTCACTCTCGTCGGTGCTCCGCGACCGTGCCGGGCCGGTGTGGCAGGGGTGGCTGTGGACACCCGTTGTGTCCAGTCCGCTCCTGCCCGTCCGTCATGTCCGCGAATCGAATCCGTCGCCATGATGACCCAGCCGCTTTGTGCACCGCGACCACATTTCCGGCTGCCGTGATCAACCTGTGAGGTCTGCGACGGTCAGTCGGCGGTCAGCTCCCGCCCAAAAGCGGACTACTTGGCTCCGAAGAGTTCCAGCAGGTCGGCCTTTGCGAACATGCGCGCCGTGTCCACGGCGGAGGGGGTTCCGGCGTTCGGATCGGCGCCGCCGGCGAGCAGTGCGCGGATGACGGCCTCCTCGCCCTTGAAGACGGCGCCGGCGAGCGGGGTCTGGCCGCGGTCGTTGGCGCGGTCGGCCTCGGCGCCGCGGGCCAGCAGGGCCGTGACGGCTTCGGCGTGGCCGTGGTAGGCGGCCAGCATGACGAGGGTGTCACCGCGGTCGTTGGTGAGGTTCGCGGGGACTCCGGCGTCGAGGTACGCGGCGAGGTCCCCGGTCCGGCCGTGGCGGGCGAGGTCGAAGATCTTGGTGGCCAGTGCGATGACGTCCTCGTCGGGGGCGTCCTGCGGACCGCCCGCGGTGGGCTCGTGCCCGGGGTTGCGCTCGCTCATCGGTCGTACCGCCTTTCACTCGCTGGTGGCAATGAGTTTCCCCAGGCCGTGCGGGCAGGGGTGCGTACGGCGCTGCGTCCGTACGGGTGAATCGCCAGGGTAGCGCCCGGACCTGCACATGAGCGGGCCGGGCGGAGGCAAGGATCACCGCCGAGCCCCTTCACGTCCGGCACGCCAGACGGAGTGGGCCGGTCAAGTGAAAAACGCTGCCATTCACCCGTATGCACCTTTTGTCGCATTGATACTTGCTGTGAGCCTGGAAGAACTGATGGTGACCGTCCCCACTCACCAGGAGAACTGCTCATGGTCCTGTCCATCTCAGGTGTCGTCCTGCTCGGCATCATCTGCTTCCTGTTCTTCAAGAAGGACGGGATGAAGCTGACGCACGCGTTCGTCTGCGGGCTCTTCGGCTTCTTCCTCGCCGGCTCCGCCATCGCCCCCAGCATCACGGCGAGCACCGCGAGCCTCGCGAGTCTCCTCGGCGGGATCAAGCTCTAGCGCTCCGACCGCAAACCCCGCCACACCCACAACTCCAGGAGACGCCCGTGGCCCGGCGCCCACTTCCCCGCATCCTCAGCAACGGCACCTCGTCGCTGGCCCGGGGCCGCGACCTCGCTCGCACGGCCGCCGACAGCGCCACGGACGTCCTCCATCCGCTCCTCACCATCGGACGCGGCCTGCGCGTCCTGGCCTCCTCCGGGCGGCGCAAGTGGTCCGGGACGCCCAAGGACAAGCGTGGTCCCGCGCTGTTCCTGGGCGCCGCCTGCGTCCTCGTGGTCGCGCTCGTCCCCTACGGCCCCCTGACCGCCCTGATCACGCTCATGGCGGCGGCGGCCTGGCAGGGTCGCGACCACACCCCGGCGAAGACCGCGCCCAGCGATGCCGAGGCCGAACGGCTCGGCTCCCTCTACGAAGCCCTCGTGCCGTACTTCTCCATCCCGGAGGACCCCAATCCGCTCTTCGCCCACGGCGGGGACTGGGACAAGGCCTTCAGCGGCCACGAGTTCGACGAGGCGGGCCGCGTCACCCGGCTCCACATTCGCTACCCCGCCTACTTCACCGATGGCGAAGCCGCCTCGCGGGCCCGGATCGAAGCACTGCTGCACGCCAAGTCCGGGCGCGGACGGGAGTACCTCTTCGACTGGGACGAGGAGGGCAACCAGCTCGACCTCAGTGTGCTGGCGGCGCTGCCGACGGGTATCGCCGCCCAGCCGTTCGTGACCTCCCCCGGCGAGACCGTGCTCGGCTTCACCGACGCGGGCAGCGTCCAGCGCACGCTGCCCGTCCTGGAGGGCGACGAGCCCCGGGACGTGCCGCCGGTGATCTGGCGCACCGGCCCCCGGTCCACCGAGCCGCACCTGCTGGCCGTCGGCCAGCCCGGCAGCGGCACCTCGACCCTGCTGCGCTCGATCGCCCTGCAGGCCCTCCAGCACGGTGGCGACGTACTGATCGTCGAAGGCGGCGGCAGCGGCGAGTACGCCTGCCTCTCGGGCCGCACCGGCGTCCTGGCCGTGGAAGGCGGGCCTGCCGGGGCCCTGGCCACCCTGGAGTGGGCCGCGCAGGAGACCGAGCGGCGGCTGATCGCCACCCACCGCGCCCGCGAGGCCGGGCGGCCCGCCCCCGAGGACATCCGGCGCCCGCTGTGGATCCTGCTGGACCAGCCCACGGTGCTGGCCCACCTCGCGGCCGCCGAGGGGAGCCCGGACCCGCTCGCGCAGCTCCCGGTGCCGCTGCGGCACGGGCGCGCCGCGAACGTCACGGTGGTGGTGGCCGAGCACCACGACCACCTGGAGCTCCTGAACGATGCCGTCTGGCAGCACACCCGGGCCCGCGTGGTGCTGGGGCCGGCCGCGATCCAGCAGATCGCCGACGTGCTGGGGCTGCCGCCGCACACCACCCCGCCGGCCCAGGCGGCGCCGGGCCGCGGGTACGCCCGGCTCGGCGCGGGTCCCGTGCACCGCCTCCAGGTTCCCGCGACGCCGGACCCGTACGACGAGGGCACCCATCCGGTACACCGCCAGGCCGTGCTGGAACTCCTGCCCGCACGCCGGGCGGCCGCGGTCGGCGCCGTCCCGGACCCCGTCGGCCACGTCACGCTGACGAAGCCGCTGCAGGCGCAGCCCCCGGCGCAGGCGCAGTCGATCGAGACCTCGGAGATCCCGGAGGTGCCAGCCGACGCTCCCTGGCCCGGGAGGTTCGGCTAGGCCACGAAGGTGCGCGGCGGCTCCGCGCCGCTGCCGCCCGCGCCGGTGCCGACCAGGCGGGCCGCCGCCGCCAGTCGGGCGGCGGCCTCATCGGCCACCGGACCGCCCACGGTGAACGGCAGCCGGACGTAGCCCTCGAAGGCCCCGTCGACGCCGAACCGCGGCCCCGAGGGGACCCGTACACCGACCCGCTCCCCCACCTCGGCCAGCCGGGAGCCGGACAGTCCGCCCGCGCGGGCCCACAGGGTCAGCCCGCCGCGCGGGACCTGGAACTCCCAGTCGGGCAGCTCCCGGCGCACGGCGGTGACGAGCGCGTCCCGGTTCTCCCGGGCCTGGTCGCGGCGGATCTCCACGGCTTCCTCCCAGCCGCCGGTGCGCATCAGCCAGTTCACCGCGAGCTGCTCCAGCACGGGTGTGCCGAGGTCGGCGTACGCGCGCGCCGCGACGAGGCTGCGGATGACGTCGGGGGCCGCCCGGACCCAGCCGATGCGCATCCCGGCCCAGAAGGCCTTGCTGGCGGAGCCGACGGTGATCACGGTGGAGCCGGCCGGGTCGAAGGAGCAGACCGGGCGCGGCATGTCCAGGTCCGGTTCCAGCTGGAGTTCGGCCATGGTCTCGTCGGCGATCAGGACGGTGCCGGCGGAGCGGGCGGCCTCGACCATGGCGCGGCGCTGTTCGTCGGAGGCCAGGGCGCCGGTCGGGTTGTGGAAGTCGGCGACGACGTAGGCGAGGCGCGGGGCGGAGTCGCGCAGCACCTGGCGCCAGACGTCCATGTCCCAGCCGGTCAGCCCTTCCGCCATGGCGACGGGTACGAGGCGGACTCCGGCGGCGCGCATGAGCTGGAGGATGTTGGCGTAGGACGGGGATTCGACGGCGATCCGCTCGCCGCGGCCCGCGAAGAGGCTGCAGATGGCGTCGATGGCGCCCATGGCCCCGGTGGTGACCATGATCTGCTCGGGCATGGTCGGGATGCCGCGCTCGGTGTAGCGGTCGGCGAGCATCCGGCGCAGCGCGGGCAGCCCGGCGGGGTAGTCGCCGTGGGTGTGCGCGTAGGGCGGGAGTTCCTCCAGGGCGCCCTGGACGGCCTTGGTGAGCCAGGGCTCGGGGGCCGGGAGGGCGGCGCAGCCGAGGTCGATCATCGAGCCGAGGGACTCGGGGGGCAGCGGTTCCAGGCCGCGCGCGGGCAGCGGATTGCCGGCCGGTACGGCGGTCCAGCTGCCGGCGCCGCGGCGGGACTCCAGGAATCCCTCGCCTCGCAGGGCCTCGTACGCGGCGGCGACGGTGGTGCGGCTGAGGGAGAGGGCGACGGCGAGCTCCCGCTCGGCGGGCAGCCGGGCGGCGACGGGGACCCGGCCCTCCAGGACGAGCAGCCGGATCCCGTCGGCGAGGGTGCGGTAGGCGGGCAGCTTGCGTGCGCCGGACACGGCGGGCCGTTCCTGCTGGGAGGTGATGAGCCGGGCGAGCTGTGCGGCACCGACCGCCGAGGTCCACTGAGCCATGCTGTCCGGTCCACCTTCATAGAATTGGCCCCGACCGGCTCGGGGAGCGGTAGGGATTGGATTGCTTCTGCGTCCAGGGTGGCATGCGGGAGTCCATTCGGACCAGGGGTCCCCGGACGGCGGAGTCGTTCACCGCCCGGCCATCCGGTCGGCGTCGGCCCGGGGGATACTGCGGCAGTGACGCACGTACGCCTTCGCCACCCGTATCTGGACCACCCGGCTCCGATCCCCTTCGCGCACCGGGGTGGGGCCGCGGACGGACTGGAGAACACCGCCGCCGCCTTCCGCCGGGCCGCCGACGCGGGATACCGGTACTTCGAGACCGACGTCCACGCCTCGGCCGACGGGAAGCTGGTGGCCTTCCACGACGCGACCCTGGACCGGGTGACGGACGCGCAGGGCCGCATCCGCGAGCTGCCCTGGAGCCGCATCCGGGAAGCCCGGGTGGGCGGGACCGAGCCGCTGGCGCTCTTCGAGGAGCTGCTGGAGGAGTTCCCGGCCGCCCGCTGGAACATCGACGTCAAGGACGAGTCGGCCCTGCACCCGCTGGTCAACCTGATCGCGCGGGCGGGGGTCTGGGACCGGGTCTGCGTGGGCTCGTTCTCGGAGAGCCGGGTGGCGCGGGCCCAGAAGATCGCCGGGCCGCGCCTGGCCACCTCGTACGGGGTGCGCGGGGTGCTGGGGCTGCGGCTGCGCTCCTTCGCGATCCCGGCGGCGCTGCGCGTGGGCGCGGTGGCGGCGCAGGTTCCGGAGGTCCAGGCGGGCATCCGCGTGGTCGACCGCCGGTTCGTACGCACCGCGCACGAGCGGGGACTCCAGGTACACGTCTGGACCGTGAACGAACCGGAACGCATGGAGGCACTGCTGGACCTGGGTGTCGATGGCATCATGACCGACCGGATCGACATCTTGCGCACGGTGCTGGACCGGCGCGGGGCCTGGGCCTGACGAGCCCGTTCGGCCCCCGCGCGCGGTGGGGCGGCCGCTGCGGTACGGGGACCAGCGAGGGGGCACCCATGAGTGCGCGGACGGCACAAGAAGCGGAATCGGGCGCGGAGGACGGCAGAGCCGGATCGGGCGCGGAGGACGGCAGAGCCGAGGCCTCCGCACGGGCCGCGCGCAAGCGCGAGCAGCGCGGCTGGTACTTCTACGACTTCGCCTGCTCGGTCTACTCGACGAGCGTGCTCACGGTGTTCCTCGGGCCGTACCTGACCTCGGTGGCCAAGGCCGCCGCGGACGCCGAGGGGTACGTGCATCCGCTGGGCATCCCGGTCCGGGCCGGGTCCTACTTCGCGTACACCGTCTCGGCCTCGGTGATCGCGGCCGTTCTGATCATGCCGCTGGCGGGTGCGGTCGCGGACCGTACGGGCCGCAAGAAGCCGCTGCTGGCGGCCGCGGCGTACACGGGTGCGGCGGCGACGGCCGGCATGTTCTTCCTGGGCGGTGAGCGCTATCTCCTCGGCGGCCTGCTGCTGATCGTCGCTAACGCGGCGCTCGCGGTTTCGATGGTGCTCTACAACGCTTTCCTGCCGCAGATCGCCACCCCGGACGAGCGGGACACCGTCTCCTCCCGCGGCTGGGCCTTCGGCTACACCTCGGGCGCCTTCGTGCTGGGGCTGAACCTGGTGCTGTTCCAGGGCCACGACTCCTTCGGCCTCTCCGAGGGCGCGGCGGTGCGGATCTGTCTGGCCTCGGCGGGCCTGTGGTGGGGGGCGTTCGCGATCATCCCGCTGCGCAGGCTGCGGGACCGGGCGGTCGTGCGGGAGGCCGGCGCGGGCGCGGGCCCGGCCGTCAGCGGGTGGCGGCAGTTGCTGGCCACCCTGAAGGACATGCGGCGCTATCCGCTGACCCTGTCGTTCCTCCTGGCGTACCTGATCTACAACGACGGCGTGCAGACGGTGATCTCCCAGGCCTCGATCTACGGCTCCGAGGAGCTGGAACTGGAGCAGTCCACGCTGATCGTGGCCGTGCTGCTGGTGCAGATCCTGGCAGTGGCGGGCGCGCTGGGGATGGGCAGGCTGGCCGCGGTGTACGGCGCCAAGCGGACGATTCTGGGTTCGCTGGCCGCGTGGGGCCTGACCCTGGCCGCCGGATACTTCCTGCCGGCCCGGACTCCGGTGTGGTTCTTCGCGCTGGCCTCGATGATCGGGCTGGTGCTGGGCGGCAGCCAGGCGCTGTCGCGCTCCCTGTTCTCGCACCTGGTCCCGGCGGGCAAGGAGGCCGAGTACTTCTCCGCGTACGAGATGAGCGACCGCGGGCTGAGCTGGGTGGGGCCGCTGGTCTTCGGCCTGACGTACCAGGTGACCGGCAGCTACCGGGACGCGATCATCTCGTTGGTGGTCTTCTTCGCACTGGGTTTCGTGCTGCTCGCCAGGGTGCCGGTGCGGCGCGCGGTGCAGGCGGCGGGCAATCCTGTACCAGAGCGGATCTGACGGCCGGGTCCGAGCTCGCGGCGCGGTCGGCCGGAACCGGATCCACAAACGAATTCCGAACGGATTTCGACGTGGAAGCGAAGGGGCGGTAGTGTACGCCTTTGGCCTGCCAGGCGGACCGTTACTGCGTGCTGCAGAAGTGAAGACGTTGGGTGACATCTGCTGCCAGATGTGACAAAACGGGCATTGGTGGGTACAACAAGGGGCGGCACGACGGGCGACGCATGACCCGGAGCGGGAATCTATACCGCCGACCGGACGTTGACCGGATGACGACGACAGCGACACCTGTCCTGTGGGCGACAAGCCCGGGAGGCACGATTCATGAGTGAGCGAGCTCTCCGCGGTACGCGGCTCGTGGTTACCAGCTACGAGACGGACCGCGGCATCGATCTGGCCCCGCGCCAGGCGGTGGAGTACGCATGCCAGAACGGACATCGATTTGAGATGCCGTTCTCGGTTGAGGCAGAAATTCCGCCGGAGTGGGAGTGCAAGGCGTGCGGCGCCATGGCACTCCTGGTCGACGGAGACGGGCCCGAGGAGAAGAAGGGCAAGCCTGCGCGAACGCACTGGGACATGCTCATGGAGCGACGCACTCGCGAGGAGTTGGAGGAAGTGCTCGCCGAAAGGCTGGCGGTCCTCCGTTCCGGCGCCATGAACATTGCCGTGCATCCGCGGGACAGCCGCAAGTCCGCATAATCTGCGGGCGCTGAGCACGGGAAAAGCTGAGGGGCCCCGCCACGAAGTGGCGGGG